>JALQTR010000220.1 GCA_023260835.1 Paracoccaceae bacterium | reverse complement strand
ATCTGGCCATTGACACCATTGCCGAGGTCGGCCCCAATGGCCATTTCTTTGGCACGCAGCACACGCAGGATCGTTATACGACGGCCTTTTATCAACCATTCCTGTCTGATTGGCGCAATTTTGAAGCCTGGGAAGCGGCGGGGGCGGCATGGACGCCTGAACGGGCCAATAAAATGTTCAAGCAAATCATCAATGAATTTGAAGCCCCCCCCATGGATGATGCGATCCGCGATGAATTGGCCGATTTCGTCGCCCGCCGCAAAGCCGAAGGCGGCGCGCCGACGGATTTTTAATTCATATGCTTTTTCGGCTTTTGGGGCCCATCGCTTTCGCGGTGGGCCCTTTTTCGTGGCGGGCCCTGCCACTGGTTTTTACCAAAAATTAACGCGCTTCGCGGATAAGTTAATTGTATGGTTTTATGTAACTGGGTTCTGCGATGGGCCCTGAACGTCAAACCCAACGGTATAGAATTTGCAGTGGGGTGATTGATGCATGCTTTGATTAATAAGGCATTACAATCTTATATAACAGCGTGCCACGGATTTGATGTTTGGCAAACTGTTGCGCTGCGCGCGCGCGTGCCCAGTGATCCGTTGGATATCATGCTGCAAATGCGGCCGGGCCAAACCTTGGATATCTTACAGGCCATGACCGATGTGTTGGGCCAAGACAGATCGGTCATGCTTGAGGATCTTGGCACCTTTTTGGCCGCGCATCCGGATTGTGAAAATCTGCGGCGCCTGCTGCGATTTGGCGGGCAGAATTTCATGGATTTCTTGTTGTCCTTGCCGGATATGCCCGCCCGTGTGCGATTGGCCGTGCCAGATATGCCAATGCCGCGGTTGCGGATATCGCAAAAACCACGCCCTGTCAGCATGCAGGCCCATTTGGAATTGATTTGTTCCACCTGCGTTCCCGGCTGGGCCCATGTTTTATTGGGGCTGGTTCGGGCGATGGCAGATGATTACGGGGCATTGGCGCTGCTGGATTTGGTTCATGCAGATCATGATCATCATGTTATTTCCATCAAAGTGATCGAAGCCGGTTTCGCCACACCGCGGCAATTTCATTTGCGCAAACCAAATTCAACGGCGCAGGCCGCGCAATGATCGATCCAAAGGTTCTGGATTGCTTTGCCCCCTTGCATGTGCAGACCGATCATCAGGGCCTGATCACGCATATTGGCCCTGCATTGAAGCGGCTGTTGGGGGATCAAACCGTACTGGGGCAGCCCATCTTATCCTTGGTGAAAATTGATCGCCCGCATCAGATTTCACATTACCTGGATTTGGAAGCCCTGCATGGCGCCAGATTGCATATTTCAATGCCACTCTTGGCCGATTTCACATTAACGGGGGTTTTTGCAAAAGGACAATCTGGCGATGTGTTAAACTTGTCCTTTGGGCCTGAATTGGTGCAGGCGGTGGATCAATTATCTCTCAGCGCGCAGGATTTTGCGGCCACGGATTTGGCGCTGGAATTGCTGTATCTGATCGAGGCAAATTCCGCGATCACATCCTTTAGCAATGCGCTGATGGGGCGCATTCAAGAGGCCCGCAAAAAGGCCGAGGATCTGGCCCAAAAGGATCCGTTGACCGGCTTGCACAACAGGCGCAGCTTTGATGCGCGCCTTGCGCGCGCTTTGGACAATGATCACAGCTTTGCCCTTTTGCATATTGATTTGGATTATTTCAAACAGGTGAATGACACATTGGGCCATCAGGCAGGGGATTATGTGCTGTGCCATGTGGCGGATACATTGACACGATTTTCCCGCACAGATGATTGCGCGGCGCGATTGGGCGGGGATGAATTTGCGGTGATTTATCACAATATGCCCAGCCCTGAACAGGCGCTGCAAATTTACGCTCGAATTTTGGCGAAAATCCGGGCACCGCTGAAATTTGAAGGACAAGATTGTTCAATTTCTGCCAGTGCAGGGCTGATTTTTGTGACGCCCCAAACGGATTGGCGGGCTGATGATTTAATCGCCGCGGTTGATCGTGCGCTTTACGCCGCAAAGGACCATGGCCGCAGTGCTTTGGCCATGTGTGATCAGGGCGGAGCAAACGGGATCAGGCTGTATTCTGGGCAAGAGCTTGCTGAATTTCAGACTTAAACATTCGGCAAGCGCAGCAATTCTGACCCACTTTGGTCCAGCTCTTCTGCGTTTTTGATCAGTTTGATGTTCAATTCAAATTGGCGCTGCAGCTCAAGCGAGTAAACCAGTTCCTCAACCGGATCGACATTGGCGCCTTCCAAGAACCGTTGGGCCAATTTGGCGGATTGATCGGCCGCAGGCACCGTGCCATCGGCTGCCCGTATCAACCCATCGATGCCTTTGCGCAGATCGGCCCCCGTGGCGGAGGTTGTGCCGATGACACCTACGGGTTGGAACTGCCCGGGTTCGGCGTCAATTGGGTTGATCAAAATCTCGCCCATTTCGGAAATTTGAATTTCGCGATAGGGTGGAACGTTGATGGGGGCCAATGTGTCATCCAACATGATTTGGCCGGCCCCATTGCGCAGGACCCCCGTGCCGTCCACGGATAAATCCCCGCGGCGGCTGAGCCCCGGATCACCGCCATCATTTTGAACATAAAAATAACCATCCCCCACAATCGCCACGTCTGTATCCACATCTGTGGCGTTCACATGGCCCGGTGTGTTGGAAAAGTTATCCTTGCCGCTTTCCAGGGCGAAAGCCCGGGGGGACAGTTTGTTCATTTCCATCATAAAGGCGCTATCGGCTGGATTGGGGATATCCCGGCGAAATCCCGGCACCGCCACATTCGACAGGTTTTGCGCGCTGACGCTGCGCAATGTGTCGATTGTCCGAACCGAATTCAGCGCGGTATGTATCATCCTATCCATTATGGCACCTTTATGATGGGGTCAGGCCGAATTACGGCCTGATGTTGATGATGGTTTGGGTCAAGCTGGTGGTGGTTTCGATCGCCTTGGCGGATGCTTGATAGTTCCGCTGCGCGGTGATCAGGTTCACCAGCTCTTCGGTGATGTCGACGTTGGATCTCTCCAACGAACCCGAAAGGATGTTCCCAAACCCTTCGGCGCCCGCCTCGCCAACCTGGGGCGTACCGGATACGGCCGTTTCCACATAGGTTGCGTTCCCGATCTGTTTCAGACCGTTTTGGTTGTTAAAGTTCGCCACCACAATTTTACCCAATGGGTTGTTCTGTCCATTGGTGTAGTTTGCACGAATCGTGCCAGAACTGTCGATTTCCAAACCATCCAATCGGCCGGATGTATAACCATCCTGTTCCACGGCCAGAACCGAGAAGGGCTGCGCGAATTGGGTCGATGCGGAATAGTCGATATCCAGCGAGATCGAGAACCCCTCGGCCTGCTGCTCATAGCGCACATTGTTGCTGGGGCTAAGCAGTTTACCGGTTTTATCAAAGGTTAATTCGCCTTCATCGATGTACAGCGGATAATATCCATCCACCATGTTTTCTGGCGGCGTGGTGGTCACATTGCCGCTGGCATCCACATACAGCGCCAGACCTTCTTCATTCGTGGCTTGGACCATGTTTTTGATTTTTGGCACCGATCCAACACCCAATGGCACATCATCCAGACCCAGACGCGCGGTGCCTTTGACCTTGATGGTGGATCCGTCGCCAGTGGTGCCTGTGGTGAAAACAAAGTTATTATCGGCAGCCACATATTTCACGGTCACACCGCCTACGGTTTCGCCGGTGATTGGATCAGAAATTTGGTTTACGCGTTCCTGCAGTGCTGCGGCCAGCGTGGTGCCAACGTAATTGCCGGGTGGCACATCGATCACCCCGGATACACCGTTGACCGAAATGTTAAAGCGGTTTTCGTTATTGGTGCTGGACAGACGGAAAATTTCTGTCAAATCGCCCTGCGCCGCGCGGCCCGTTGCAATCGCTGGCTTTGATGCAAGGCCCACCCCCTCTTGGAAGGTGAAGTCTGTGATCGATGCACCAAACCCCATCAGATAGTTATTTCCGTCGCCAAAGATGCGCGATTCAAGGTTTGCAACGGTTGCACTGTCTGGTTGTCCTGTGGATTGGTTGATCAAGTGCCGGCCCACCTGGATGTTTGATGCGCGCTGGCCTTCATCCACACCCAAGGCGCCATTGGCAGGAATGGTTTCCCCTGTGGTCCCCGATGCGATCGAGAAGGATTTGGTGTCGCTGTTATAGGCCACTTTGATGCCATAACGTTTGTCGTTCAGCTGAATTTCCTCACCAGATGCGATGAAGCTTTCGGTGGACAAAATCTCACCACCACGGATCAGCACTTCGTCTGCGTTCCCTGATGCGGGGATCCCCAACCCGTTGGTAGAATCTGCATCTGCTGCGCCATAGACTGTGAATGAATTAAACTCACTCCCAGTCCCGGTGCCCAGAACGGTCCGGTCGACAGTGAACTGAAGGCGTTGGTTAACCTCGTCATAATCGACTTTAATGGGGGGGTTCTTTTCGTCCACCCAGTTGATCTCAGTTGCGAAATTATCCAACCCAAGTGCGGCCAGTGCATCCGCATCATTTGCGTCATCAATCGAAATAGCTGTGCCGTTGGTTGTGTTGGCCGTGGTGCGGGTTGCGGCACTGCCTGTTTCACGCAGCACAATGCGGTTGCTGTAAAACTGCTCTTGCCCGCTTGAGTTGGCATTCTGCGTTGTTTCGAAATAGGCCTCAACATCATCGGCGGGCGACGACAAAAGCGATATGCTGTTGCCCGTTGCTGTCATGTTGAAGTCAGCATCTGGGAAGCCCAAGGCCGAGGTGTCGACCTTCAGAACTGTGCGTTTGACGGTAATTAATACTGGCTCACCGTCAACAACCATTGGGCTTCCATCAGCATTTGTGTCCTGATACGTAACGGGATCACCGTTAGCATCAAGAACGTCGATGGTTTCGGCATCTAACAGGCGCAGATCACGGCCATTTAGCAAGGTTTCAAACGTATCAGATCCTGTGCCGTTCAACTGAACGGTCATCGATGATAAATCCGCCGCGTTCAGAACGCTGCCATCAAGGTAAATTTCCATGATATTTTGTGTGCTGTCGTAGGAAATAATGCTATCAATGTCTGGGTCGTTTTCATTGGCACCCAGATCGGTTTTGCTATCATAAACAGACAAATTTGGCATTTTGCCAAAATAGGAATACGCCAAATAATGCGATTCACCTGTCTCTAATGCATCCGCATCTTGATGATGGGTAAAGCTGATAATTTCAGTGGCGGTGTGGGGTTCGCTCATTTGATCCCCTTCACCGCGTACGAACAGCCGGCCATCCACACCCAAGGCTGTTGCCGCATCCGTACCGCCTGAGATCAC
>JALQTR010000023.1 GCA_023260835.1 Paracoccaceae bacterium | reverse complement strand
ATTTGGCAGTGGCCACAGCGCAGGTCATCGCCAAACCATGACACGATTAAGGACACGGCCTCGACCCCGGGCAGTTCGGCCTGAAGCGTATTTAATGACACATCCAAATCCGCCTGTCCCGTGGGGGTGGTGACATTGGCTGCGCCGCCGCCGCTGATCCCGTTCCACAGGTGCACCTTGCTGGTGGCCAGCGCATATTCCCCCGTGCCAGGCATCAGCGCGACGCCGGGCAAATCACGCGCAATAGTGCCACTGGGCGCCGCCGCATCCAAATCTGGCCGGCTGACCTCGAACTGAAAGGATGGCAGGCGGTTGCCATAGGGCAGCAGTGAAAAATCCTGCAGCACCACATAGGCCGTTCCGCGAAATGCAGGCACCTGGCCGGATCCCAATGCGGCCTCGATCGTGGGGTCCGGCAGCTGATCTGCCCGGCCCGAATAAACCTGCATCGAGAGCGCCGTCTGTGACAGTTCAACCTCATTGGCCCAAAGGCGAGAGATTTGCCCAATTTCCCCCTCACACAGGGCAATGGCCAAATCCAGCCTGTAATCATATTGCTGCACTGTGCCGCTGCCATTGGCGGCGGGGACATCGACAACGGATTGCCGCAGATCGCTGGCCCAGATGATATGACCGCCCAACTTCATTCGGCCAAAAATTTGGGCAATCGCACGGCCCTCGCCGCTGCCGGTGACGCGCAGGGCATCAATCTGCCCGCGCGGATCCGTGGCCGCGTTGGCGGCTGATGCGGGGCCGGACAACAATCGATCGTCGATCACCCGTCCCAATGCCGCCCCAGCAAATCGCCCAATGGCCGTGGCTGAAACCCCCAATACAGCGCCGCCAAAAGCGCTTCCCACCGCCGCGCCGGCGGCTGACAGCAAAACAGTTGCAATGATTCATCCTTCCATTGAACAGTCATCCAGCCCCGCGACCGGAAAGCAAAAACGGTGCGACAGTCGGGCCAACCACGCGTCACTGACGCTGGTTTCAACAACGCCGTAGGGCGCATAGGCATGGATCATACGGGCCGCCCCCACAGACACCGCCAGATGTTTCCCCCCCGCAGCCCCGCGCAGGGCAAAAACCAATATCTGCCCAGCCACAATCGGGGCAGCCTGCGGCACCGCAATGAACCGAGGGGATAAAACGGCCAAAAGATGATCATGCGCCGCCCCCTGCCGCATCCCCACATCATAGGGCGGCACAGACCCAAAGGGGCGCCCCGTCACCTGCGCCCAAAGACCACGGATAAGCCCCAAACAATCACAACCATATCCAATGGCGCAGGCCCCATTCACAAAGGGCGTGCCTAGCCAAGAACGGGCAAAACTCGTGACCTGATCCGCGTGGGTCATCACCCAGCCCCGCCCGCCGCGGCCAAAGCCGCCGGTGTTTGCAAGGTATAGTTTTCTGCGGGCATATCCGGAAAACCCTGATAATTCAATATATTGTCAAATTTCACTCGACAGGTCACCGCGCGTTTATCGCATCCCGCCTGCAGCGCAATGTCAATCCCTGCTGCTAATGGCTGCGGCAATGGGGCCCACAGTGTAATCCGGCGCAAATCGCCCTGCTGGCTGTCAGATTTAATCGGCGCCCACAGCCCAGCCCCCACACCGGACTGCACCCGCAAGGCACCATGCGTGAACCATCCAGGCGCATAAGGCGCCAAAAGGTCGGATGGCAGCGAAAGCACATCAGTGGACAAACCAGACGGCAAAGTCAGCTTTGCCGTGTAACTGGGGCTGTCCAGCCCCACTTGGCAGGCGCGATCCCCCAAAACAGCACTGCAAGGGATTTGATACACCCGCCCAATAGGCCGCGCCAGTAAATCAGTCAGACCCAAGATTTTTGCCCGAAACCCTGCCCCAGCTTGCACTGTGTCGCCGATGATCCCCGTGAACAGCTGTGTGCGCTGCGATACATCGCGCCAGTTCACGCGCCAGATATGCACCCGCGCGCCATCATATCGGCCAGATCGTAAATCGACCGGATCGATTGCATCATCGCGCAAGACGCCCAAGGCCTCGCTGTTGTCCACAGACAACCCCGCATTTTGCGCAATGCTGAACCCGCTGAACCCGGTGTCTGCGCGAAAGGTTAGCCCATCAAAGGCAATGTCGCGGTCATGATCTGTAAACCCCAACCGCAGGCCATCTTTGCGGATCACTTCCCATGCGGTGATGTAATGTGTGATCATATCCCCGCTCATACCCGCACCTCTTGAATGGCGATTGATGGGATTTGGCCGGCGTTAAAGCTTTCGATGCTCAGCGGCAGGTAATCGGTGTCAAACCGCACTGGTACATCAAATTCAAACCCAGCCGTGATTTCCAACCCCTGCGGGGGTGGGGTGTCAAAACGGATCTCGCCGCGGGTATAATCCACCGCAAAATGCACATTTTCCGTCTGCAGATCGCCGCCAATCGCCACCAACAGGCTGCCCAAAACAGGCTTTGTGATTGGGCGGCTGTGCTGTGCTGGACCCGAAATATAGGTCTTTTGCAGCGCCCAGACATGGCGATCCCCATCACCAAGGCCCAAAAACTGATCCGTTGCGTCGATTGTTTGCGATGGCAGACAGGATCGAAAATCGCCCCAATCTTTCCATCGAAACCCATAAAGGCGGCCGCGGCGGGCCTCGAAAAACGCCAGCACTTGGGCCACATCATCCAGCGCCCGCAACCCCAGCCCCGCATCATAGCGGCGGCGCGGTTGCGACCACAGGCTGTTGCGTTCCTCATGCCCGCTGGCCAGCGTAACAACATCCGTTTTTAATTCGGGGCCACCGGCGGATCCGAAGCTGATTTTGGGGGGGAATTGGATTTCATGAAAGGCCATATTGCATTC
>JALQTR010000181.1 GCA_023260835.1 Paracoccaceae bacterium | reverse complement strand
TATAAATAACTGTCAGATTCATCATCCGGAAAAACATCAACATCACAGTAATCATTACCATAGGGCGCAGGGTAGTAGCTGGCATATCCGATACATTCACACCACTCAGAAATGCGCTCTGAATCCAGTGCTTCATATTGGCGAAGCTTCCATCCTGGTATGCCGGTCAGTATTTGCCCGTCCTCACCAACCACCCTTTGAACGGACTGCTCGAAGAGTGTAATTAGATCAAGCAGCGATTGGGTCGATAGGGCGCGCATCCTTCGAGACCTCTTTGACTAGATTCCATTTGTGAAGCAGGTGGTCGCATAAGGCGCGATCCTTCTCACGTTTGGTTTTAATGTTGCAGCGGTTATCGCCGCGCAGTTCTATGGTGATCGTTCTGGCGCGTCCACGACCCTCTTTGCGAAGCTTGATAGAGATCTTGGCAAAGTTCAGTGTGTAGTCGCGGAATTCGAATGCGGGATTGTTGTACAGAGTCTTTGCTGCGCTGTAGATATCTTGAGGGTCTCGGATGGATACCTTGGCAATCGAGGATCCGCAAACCGGTCCGGCATACCCAAGCTGGCCCCAAGGGCCGCTGGAGCGGTTGGAAGGGCTGGAGCAGTTGCGTTTCATGGAACAAGGGCACAAAGTCCTCTGCGTCGAAGTGGCCGCCAATGGCCGCCAGTTTTGGGAATTGAACAACCCCGAAGATATCCCCCGCATCGAATCCATGATGGCCCAAATGGGTATGGATTAACGCGGGATACGATGAAATGGCCGCTGTATAACACGCGCAAAGCCATGGCCCTGCGGTGGCGCGCGCGGCGCGCGTTCAGGGTGTTGACAGCGCGACAACTGAACCTGTCCGCGATTCAGGCTGCACGGGTGATATGTTTTGTATGTTTGCGCAACGAAGCCCTGCGCTTGCCCTATTTTCTGGACCATCACCGCCGGTTGGGGGTGGATCACTTTATCATCGTTGATAATGACAGCCATGACGGTGGATTGGACGATCTGCCCCAAAATGCTGATATATCCATTTTTCACACCACCGCCAGCTATCGTGATGCGCGGTTTGGGATGGATTGGATAAATGCGCTGTTGTCCCGATACGGTGTGCAGAAATGGTGCTTGACGTTGGACGTGGATGAACTGCTGGTCTTTGATGGGATGGAACGCGGTCTGCATGAATTAACGCAGATGTTGGACCGCATCAGGCAGCGTGCCTTTGGCGCCTTGATGGTTGAACTTTATGCAAATGCGCCGATCGATGCGGTTGAGTATGCACCCGGGCAGGATCCCAGAACGGTGTTGAATTGGTTTGATGATGACCCCTATTGGCAGCGCCGTAAGTCGCCGATGCAAAATCTGGTCTTGCAGGGCGGACCACGGGCGCGCGTATTTTTTGCGGGGGCCATAGAAAAATCGCCAACATTGAATAAAACGCCTTTAATCAAATGGAAAGAGGGCGATTTTTATGTAAATTCAACGCATGCAGCTTTGCCTGCACTGTTGAATCTGGCGTATGATGGCCCACAGACACCGGTGGCCGGTGCGTTGCTGCACACCAAATTTTTGCCCGATGCGCCACAGCGCGCGCAGGTGGAACAATTGCGTGGGCAGCATTTTGAAACGCCCGCGCGGTTTGATGACTATTATGGCGCAGTCCAAGAGGCACCAAATCTGTGGCATCCCGGGGCGCTGCCGTATCGAACAGAACAGGATTTGATCAAAGCGGGCCTTATGCCCGCGATCAAATGGGGGGTGATCTGATGGGGATTATCACCACAATGCGCTTGCGGATGCTGCGTGCCTATTACACGTTGCGGGCGCGGCTGGCCTTAGGGCGGTTGCGTCCTGTGCAGGATCATACAGCCCAGATCAATGCCGGTGATATCCTTCTGGTTGCGTGCTTTCGCAATGAATCCCCGCGCCTTGCGTTCTTTTTGGACTATTATCGCCGCCTTGGGGTGCAGCATTTTTTGTTCATCGATAATGACAGCGATGATGGCGGGCTTGACCACCTGCTGGATCAGCCGGATGTGTCTGTCTGGCACAGCCGCCACAGTTACCGCAAAGCGCGGTTTGGAATGGATTGGGTCAATGGATTGCTGGCGCGTTACGGGCAAGGGCATTGGTGTCTGGCTTTGGATGTTGATGAATTTCTGATCTATCCGCATCATGACATGCGCCCGCTGGGGGCGCTGTGTGATTGGTTGGACCACGCTGGTTTGCGCAGCTTCGGGGCGATGCTGCTGGATTTATATCCTGCAGGTCCGCTGGATCAGACGCATTTGGCCTCTGGCCAAAATCCGATGACCCTGTGTCGGGGGTTTGATCTGGGGAATTTGCGCGCCACGCGTGATCCGTTCTTTCATGATTTATGGATACAGGGCGGTGTGCGGGAACGAGCGTTCTTTAC
>JALQTR010000169.1 GCA_023260835.1 Paracoccaceae bacterium | reverse complement strand
AGATTACTTCCCGCATTTGGCAGATTAAAAATCTGCCAGGTTATCAAGCGGAAAAAAGGGCGGCCAGTGGCCGCCCTTTTTGCATTATGCGTTCGACTGGGGTCACGTAAAAACGTGACCCCAGTCGAACATAACCATTTGGCCTGTTTTGCTGAACGGCCTTTAATCTGCCGTCAGCAGCGGGGGCTTGTTTTTGCTGATCTGCGGATGATCTGGCCCGGATATATCCAGATGCAGGGCGCCTTCACGCACACTGACCTTAACCACACCGCCTTTGGTGAGTTTGCCAAACAGCAGCTCTTCTGACAGGGGTTTTTTCAGGTGCTCTTGGATCACGCGTGACAGTGGGCGGGCGCCCATCTTATCGTCATAGCCCTTATCGCCGAGCCAAGCGGCTGCGGCTTTGGACAATTCGATCGTCACATTGCGGTCCATCAGTTGGGCCTCAAGCTGCAGAACGAATTTTTCGACAACCTGCATGATTACCTCTTTGCCCAAGGGGGCGAAGGAAACGATGGCATCCAGACGGTTGCGGAATTCAGGGGTGAACATGCGTTCGATCGCGGCGGTGTCCTCGCCTTCGCGCCGATCACGGCCAAAGCCCACGGCGGATTTGGCCTGTTCTGCGGCGCCGGCATTGGATGTCATGATCAGAATTACATTACGGAAATCCACTGACCGGCCGTTGTGATCGGTCAATGTGCCGTGGTCCATCACCTGCAAAAGGATGTTGTACACATCAGGGTGCGCCTTTTCGATTTCATCCAGCAAAAGCACGCAATGCGGGGTTTGGTTGACCCCATCTGTCAGCAATCCGCCTTGATCAAACCCAACATACCCGGGGGGCGCCCCGATCAGGCGGCTGACTGCGTGTTTTTCCATATATTCGGACATATCAAACCGCAGCATCGACACGCCCAATGTGTCGGCCAACTGTTTGGCGACTTCGGTTTTGCCGACCCCGGTAGGGCCTGCGAACAGATAATTGCCAATGGGTTTTTCCGGATCGCGCAGCCCAGCCCGGGCCAGTTTGATCGCCCCTGCCAGCGTTTCGATCGCTGTGTTTTGACCAAAAACCACCCGTTTTAGGTTGCGTTCCAAATCGCGCAGGGTTTCGGCGTCGTCTTTGGTGACATTCTTTGGCGGGATGCGGGCGATTTTGGCAACCACGTCCTCGATCTCTTTCACGCCGATGGTTTTGCGGCGTTTTGAGGCTGGCAGCAGGTGTTGTGCGGCGCCGGCCTCGTCGATCACATCAATGGCTTTGTCCGGTAATTTGCGATCTGTGATGTATCGTGCGGCCAATTCCACCGCGGTACGGATCGCGTCGGCGGTGTATTTGATGCCGTGGTGATCCTCGAAATAGGATTTCAGCCCCCGCAGGATTTTCACCGTATCTTCGACGGTGGGTTCAACCACATCGATTTTTTGGAACCGGCGGGCCAGCGCGCGGTCTTTTTCGAAATGCTGGCGAAATTCTTTATAGGTGGTGGACCCCATGCAGCGCAGCTTGCCGCCCTGCAG
>JALQTR010000165.1 GCA_023260835.1 Paracoccaceae bacterium | reverse complement strand
TACCGGCCCGTTCGACAATGTCGATGTGCGCATGGCGCTGAAATACGGCATCAACCGTCAGGAAATGGTGGACAAGGTTCTGTTCGGTTACGGGTCTGTTGGAAATGACAGCCCGATCAACGGATCGTATCCGCTGTTCACCCAATCCGAACAGCGTGAATATGACCCGGACAAGGCGGCATTCCACTGGAAAAAATCGGGCTATGACGGGTCGATCCTGTTGCGGACCTCGGACAACTCGTTCCCCGGTGCGCCCGATGCGGCGGCGCTGTTCCAGCAATCGTGCGCCGGGGCGGGCATCAAGGTGGACATCAAACGCGAACCCAACGATGGCTACTGGTCCGAAGTGTGGAACAAACAACCCTTCTGCACCAGCTATTGGAGCGGCCGCCCGACCCAGGATCAGATGTTCTCGACGGCTTATCTGTCGACGGCGGACTGGAATGACACGCGGTTCAAAAACGAACAGTTCGACCAGCTTTTGTTCGCCGCACGGGCCGAACTGGACACCGCCAAGCGCACGCAGATGTATGCCGACATGGGCAGCATCCTGCAAAACGAAGGCGGCCTGATCTGCCCGATGTTCAACGATTTCGTTGACGCCACTACCGACCGGGTTGCCGGTTGGGATGACAGCGCGGGCTTTGGCCTGATGAACTTCTACGCTCCTGCAAAAATGTGGGTTGCGGGCTGATATGGGCATCGCACTAAAACTTGTGGCTCAGCGCATCGCGCTGAGCCTTTTGCTCTTGTTTCTGGTATCTGGACTGATCTTTGCCGGCACGCAAATTCTGCCCGGTGACGTAGCCCAATCCATTCTTGGACAATCGGCAACCCCCGAAGCGCTGGCCAACCTGCGCCGGGATCTGGGCCTGAATGAACCCGCCCTGCAACGATATATTTCATGGCTGGGCAATGCCATGCAGGGGGATTTCGGCACCGCGCTGACCAACGGACAAGACATCATTTCCAGCCTGTCCGGGCGGTTGAAGAACACGCTTTTCCTTGCGTTTTGGGCCGCGCTGATTTCGGTGCCGCTGGCTATTTTCCTTGGCCTTGTCGCGGTGCGCTATCGTGAACGCTGGCCCGACAAGCTGATTTCGGCGGTCACGCTGACCTCGATTTCAATTCCTGAATTTTTGATCGGCTATGTGCTGATGTATTTCGTCGGTGTGAAACTGGGCTGGGCGCCGACGGTGTCCACGGTTTATGCCGACATGAGCCTTGGGGCCAAGTTGCAGGCCATCGCCCTGCCCGTCACGGTTCTGACGCTGGTGGTGCTGGCGCATATGATGCGCATGACCCGCGCGGCTATCCTGAACGTGATGCAATCGGCCTATGTTGAAACGGCGGAATTGAAGGGGCTGAGCATGTTTCGCATCATCTGGCGCCATGCGTTTCCCAATGCGATTGCGCCGGTTGTGAATGTTGTGATGCTGAACCTGGCCTATCTGGTGGTGGGTGTTGTCGTGGTCGAGGTGGTCTTTGTCTACCCCGGGATGGGGCAATATCTGGTCGATCATGTGTCCAAACGCGATGTGCCTGTGGTGCAGGCCTGCGGATTGGTCTTTGCGGCCGTTTACATCGGGCTGAATATCGCCGCCGATGTGATATCCATCCTGTCCAACCCGCGTTTGCGGCATCCAAAATAGGGGGCAGAAATGCGTATGCCACTTTCCGCCCGTATCGGGCTTTTCTTTACCGCTGTTTATTTTGGGGCGGCAATTTTCGCGCCTTGGATCGCGCCCTATGGCATGGCCGAGATCGTGGGGGACGTATGGGAACCCATTTCTGCTGACCACCTGCTGGGCACAGATTCGATCGGTCGTGACCTGTTGACCCGCATGATTTATGGTGGGCGCACGACGATCTTTATCGCCACCATGGCTACGATTATCAGCTTTGTTACCGGATCGGTTTTGGGCTTTTTGGCCGCCACGCTGGGCGGTTGGGCGGATCAGGCGCTGTCACGTTTTGTCGATCTGATCATGTCGATTCCTACGCTGATTTTCGCGCTGGTGCTGCTGTCGGTGATGCCGGTGGATGTGCCGGTGCTGATCTTGGTCATGGGATTGCTGGATGCGACCCGCGTTTATCGCCTGTCCCGCGCTGTCGCGGTGGACATCAACGTTATGGATTATGTCGAGGCCGCACGCCTGCGTGGTGAAGGGCGCGCCTGGGTTATCTTCCGCGAAATTCTGCCCAATGCCCTGTCGCCATTGGTGGCGGAAATGGGGCTGCGGTTCATCTTTATGGTGTTGTTTGTCTCTACCCTGTCCTTTTTGGGGCTTGGGGTGCAGCCACCCGAAGCCGATTGGGGCGGGATTGTGAAGGAAAACAAAGATGGCATTATTTATGGTATTCCAGCGGCGCTGGTGCCGGCCTTTGCCATTGCGACCTTGGCGATCTCGGTCAATCTGGTCGCCGATTGGGTGCTGAACCGCACCACATCACTGAAAGGGGGCCGGGGATGAGCGCGCCTTTATTGCACGTCAAAGACCTTCAAATTGGCGCAACCATCTATCCCACAGACGGTCCGCCGAAACAGATCGAGATTGTCAAATCCGTCTCATTCACCCTGCAAAAGGGTAAGGTGCTGGGTCTGATTGGCGAATCGGGCGCTGGTAAATCCACCATCGGCCTGTCGGCCATGGCATATGGCCGCGGCGGGGTGGAAATCACCGGCGGGCAGGTGCTGCTGGATGGGCAGGATCTGCTGCAAAAATCCCCGCGGGGTCTGCGGTCGGTGCGCGGGGCGCAGGTGACCTATGTGGCGCAATCGGCGGCCGCATCCTTCAACCCGGCACGCAAAATCATGGACCAGGTGACCGAGGCTGCAATTTTGCAAGGCAAATTCACCCCGGCCGAGGCCCGCGCCCGCGCGGTGCGCCTGTTTGAAAAATTGGGTCTGCCGGATCCGCAAAATATCGGCAATCGGTATCCGCACCAAGTATCAGGCGGGCAATTGCAGCGCTGCATGACGGCGCTTGCGCTCTGCCCTGAACCTGATCTGGTGATTTTCGACGAACCCACAACCGCGCTGGATGTGACCACGCAGATTGATGTCCTGGTCGCGATTAAAGCGGCGATTGCGGATACCGGGGTGGCCGCGCTCTATATCACGCATGATTTGGCCGTGGTGGCGCAGGTCAGCGATGACATCATGGTGCTGCGCATGGGCGAAATGGTGGAATACGGTCCCACCGATCAAATCATCAATAATCCGCAGCAGGATTATACCCGCGCGCTGGTGTCGGTCCGGTCCATCGCGCATGACGAAAAACCCCCGTCGGATGATCCCATCCTGCGGATGGAAAACATCACTGCGCGGTATAAGGGGACGCAGTTCGATGTGCTGCATGATGTGTCGGTGGATATCGCACCGGGGCAAACGCTGGCGGTTGTGGGCGAATCTGGATCGGGCAAATCGACATTGGCGCGCGTTCTAACGGGGCTGTTGCCGGCGCGTGGGGGGCAGATCACCTTTGACGGTGAAACGCTGTCGCCTGATCTGGCCGGACGGTCGCGCGAAAACCTGCGTGAATTGCAGATGATTTACCAAATGGCCGATGTGGCGATGAACCCGCGCCAAACGGTGGAAACGATCATTGGCCGGCCGCTGGAATTTTATTTCGGCTTGCGCGGGCGCGCCAAACGCGACCGAGTGGTGGAGTTGCTGGACCAGATTGAAATGGGGTCTGGGTTTTTGGATCGCTACCCGGCCGAGCTGTCGGGCGGGCAAAAACAGCGGGTCTGTATTGCGCGCGCACTGGCCGCCAAACCCAAATTGATCATCTGTGACGAGGTCACAAGCGCCCTGGATCCTTTGGTCGCCGATGGCATCCTGAAACTGCTTTTGGATTTGCAGGCGCGCGAAAACGTGGCCTATATGTTCATCACCCATGATCTGGCCACGGTGCGGGCCATCGCCGACAGTATTGCGGTCATGTATCAGGGCAGGTTGATCCGTTATGGCGGTAAGACTCAGGTCCTCAGCCCGCCATTTGATGATTACACAGATCTGCTGCTGTCATCCGTGCCCGAAATGCGGCTCGGTTGGCTGGAAGATGTGATCGCCAATCGCCGCATGGAAAGCGCTGGCAACTGATTCTTCCCAAAATGGTTATGAATGGCCCGTGTTTGTGAAAACCAAACACGGGCCTTTACATTCGTAAATTTGAATGTATATATAAATTCATAATTATGAATATGAAGGAGGCTGCCATGGCCCACCCAATCACAAAACCCGCAGATCATTATTCGCCCTTATACTTTCTTGCCTCGGTCGGGGCAGGGGGATTGGCGGTAACATTTTTCATGTATCTGATGTTCTGGGTCCCGCATAAGGCCCAGCCTGTGCCAATTTTCGAAGACATTATGGCGGCATGGGCCACAGGCGGCGCTGCGCTGAAAACAGCGATTGCGGTGTCCGTTCTGGGGATTGCTGTGTTTGCCTTTATGAATATCAAAGCGCTGCTTTGGAATATCAAAGCCTATGGCGCGTTTAAACAAACCGCCGCCTATGAAACCTTGCGCGCCTCAAACGCGGAAAGCACCATGTTGGCGGCGCCTTTGGCCTTTGCCATGTCGATCAATGTGATGTTTATTGTCGGCTTGGTGTTTGTGCCGGGCCTGTGGCAGGTGGTGGAATATATGTTCCCCGCGGCTTTGGCGGCCTTTGTCTTGGTTGGCATTTATGCGCTGCGCATTATCGCGGATTTTCTGGGCCGCGTTTTGACCAAAGGTGGCGTGTTTGACGTGACGGCGCATAATTCATTTGCGCAGCTTCTGCCCGCCTTTGCGTTGGCCATGGTGGCCGTGGGCCTGTCTGCCCCATCCGCGATGAGCCATCTGCCCGCCGTTGTGGCCACATCCCTTGCGCTGTCCACCCTGTTTGGTGTGGCCGCTGTGATTTACGCCCTGTTTGCGGCGATCACGGGGTTTGCATCGATGCTGCATTACGGCACAGCGCGCGAAGCGGGGCCAACATTGTTGATCATCGTGCCATTGATGACGGTTCTGGGCATCATGGTGCTGCGTCAAGATCACGGGTTGCATGTTACATTCGGCGCGCATGGGACGGCGGCGGAAACCATGATGTTCTTGGCCAAATTGCTGGCGGTGCAGCTGGTGTTTTTGGGGCTGGGTTTGGTTGTTCTGCGCGCGCAGGGCTATTTTCAGGACTTTGTTTTGGGTGGTAAAACCTCGCCCGGGTCCTATGCTCTGGTCTGCCCTGGTGTGGCCTTGTCGGTGATGTTGTTTTTCTTTACCCACAAAGGTCTGGTCGCGGCGGGTGCGGTTGCCAAATTCAGCACGGTTTACTGGGGCATTTTGGGATTTGCACTGGTGTCACAATTTTTGATGGTGGCTTTGGTGTTCCGTCTGAACCGTCAGCATTTTGCACCCAATCCCGCTGCGGCGGCTGTTCCGGCTGAATAACTCAGACAGGAAAACGAAAAATGCGCGTTGGCAGGAACTGCTGGCGCGCATTTTTGCTGTTTTGTCATAAATTAATGCGTAAGCTTTGGCCAAAGGGGCAGCCAAAGGGGGCAAACATGTCGGGAAAATTGCTTTTGATTATTCTGGACGGTGTGCCGCTGCGCAACTTCACGCGGCTGTTTGGCAATTTGGAAGGCTGGGTCGAGGCCGGGGTGGCGCAACGGTTTGTACACCGCGCGCCGCTGCCATCGATATCCGCCAGCTGTTATGCAACGATCCATTCAGGCCTTCCCCCGCAGGTTCATGGCTGTACGGGCAATGGTAATGTGTTTCATCTGGGTGTGCCGGATATTTTCAGTCAGGCGCGACAGGCCGGCAAAGTTACTGGCGCGGTGGCGCATTCCTTTTGGTCGACGTTTTTCAACCGCGCGCCTTTTGATGTGGTGCGCGATATTGAATATGATGAACCGGACAGTGCCAGCATCAACCATGGGCGGTTCCACACGATGACAGGCTATGGCGCGGATAATCAAATGACCCCCTGTGATCTGGACCTGTTCGCCAGCCTGACCAACCTATGTGCGCGGTTTGATCTGGATTACGGCCTGCTGCACACCTGCACGCTGGACAGTATGGGCCATCGGTTTTTCCATGAAAGCCAGCAGATGGATCACGCCTGTTTTGTCATGGATGAAATGCTGGCCCCCTTTATCCCACGTTGGCAGAAAATGGGGTATGAGGTGATCGTGACCGCCGATCATGGCCAAGACGATCGCGGCCATCACGGCGGGCGCGGTGATTTGCAGCAGCTGACGGCCCTTTATTATTTCGGCCCCGCCAAAGGCCCGGCACAGGACAGCGAAATTGCCCAGATCCAACTGGCGCCCACCATTTTGTCCCGACTGGGTGCGCCCATTGCCGATGGGATGCAGGGCGAGGTTTTCTTGCGCGATTAAATCACGCCACCACCTGCGACAGGGGATCGCTATTGCACAGCGCGCTCAGCCCGCGGATGATGCGGCCAAAACTGGCCCGCGCACGCGCGGCGCTGTGGCGGGCGCGCAGATAGCCATGCACCAACCCTGCCTCATTCACCCATAAAACGGGGATGCCCATCGCCTGCAGCCGCTGGGTGTAGATCATGGAATCATCGCGCAGCGGGTCGCAATCGGCGGTGATCAGAATGGTTGGGGGCAGGGCGGTGAAATCACGATCCGCCAGCGCGGCAAAGCGCGGATCATCAGATGGGGGCTCGGCTCCGTTTGTTCGGATCGTGCGGTAAAATGCCATATCCGCCGCGGTTAGAAGCGGCGCATTGGCATGCGCGATCAGGGATGCGGTCTGTCCCGCCCCCAAAGAGGGGTAAATCAACAGCTGCCCGCGCAGCTGTGGCATCTGGCGCAGGGCATGGGCTGCGCAAGCCATCAGGCTGCCCCCCGCACTGTCGCCGGCCAAAACAATGGGCCCGTCCCATTGTGCGGCGGCCCAATTGATTGCCGTGATGCAATCATCATATGCGGCGGGGTGGGCGTGTTCTGGCGCCAAACGGTAGTCAACTGCCAAAACCCGTGCCCCTGTACGGGCGCAAATTTCGGCGCAGACGTCATCATGGCTGTCCAATCCGCCCACAACGAATCCACCACCATGCGCATAAACGATGGTGGCAATCGCATGCTTATGATCTGGTGAATACAGACGGCACGCCACAGCATTCGCCGCAATATCCTGAACATCCACGCCATCAGGCCGCCCCGCATAAAAGGCGGCGCACATCTGATCATAAACCGCCCGCTGCTGATCAATGGTGAATGATACCGTTTCATCGGGGTAATGGCTTTGGGTTTTATGGATAAAATCCCATGTTTCACGGTCGATCAGCTGTTGGTAATCCATGGGTGCCCCTGTCATTTGCGCTTTGCCTCAGATTGCGCGCCGCGCCCTTGCTTTGCAAGAGTTTTACCGTGGGGCTGAAATTTTGCGAAAATTTGTGATTGGGGTCTTGATCACACCCAAACTTGCGCGTAGTAAGCGCCTCACGTTGGGGTGTAGCCAAGTGGTAAGGCAACGGTTTTTGGTACCGCGTACCGTAGGTTCGAATCCTACCACCCCAGCCACTTTTCACAGAACATGATTGTATATCCTATTATTAATAGGATCACTTTGCCTATAAGTTTGGTAAGGCTAAAATAGAGGCTGAGGCAGTCAATCTGTCATTGAGAAATTTGGCATTTCCCATGAAGCAGCAGCGCAAGAAACCATATGCCCAGTCCGCAGGGCGTATCTGTTAAAGACGTCATAAATTCGGTTTTGATTGATTACGGCTGGATAATATCCGTGCCAAATAAGTATTCACAAAAATGCATATAACTTTGGTCTGTTGACCCTTCGCGCTTGCAGTATTAAACCCCCAATAAAAGCTGCAATCGCCCTTGGTATGCATCGGTATGCCAGATAAGGAGTCTTCATGGATGAAATGCTGCGCGAATATCTGCCGATATTGATTTTTCTGGCTGTTGCCATTGGGTTAGGGCTTGTCCTGATTTTGGCCGCGGTGATTGTGGCGGTGCGCAATCCGGATCCGGAAAAGCTGTCGGCCTATGAATGTGGGTTCAACGCCTTTGACGATGCGCGGATGAAATTCGACGTTCGTTTCTATCTGGTGTCGATTCTGTTCATTATTTTCGATCTGGAAATTGCATTTTTATTCCCTTGGGCGGTGGCCTTTCAGGATTTGTCTATGACGGCCTTTTGGTCGATGATGGCGTTTTTGGCGGTTCTGACGGCGGGCTTTGCCTATGAATGGAAGAAGGGGGCCATGGAATGGCAGTGATGACGGGGCTGAACACCGCCGGCGCGGATCGCGAACATGCGACACAGGCGCTGAACGCGGAATTGCAGGACAAAGGGTTCCTTTTGACCTCGACCGAGGACATCATCAATTGGGCCCGCACCGGCAGTTTGCACTGGATGACCTTTGGTCTGGCCTGTTGCGCGGTGGAAATGATGCATGGCGCGATGGCGCGGTATGATATGGAGCGGTTCGGCACCGCCCCGCGCGCCAGCCCGCGTCAGTCGGATTTGATGATTGTGGCCGGCACATTGACCAATAAAATGGCGCCGGCGCTGCGCAAGGTGTATGACCAGATGCCCGAGCCACGTTACGTGATTTCGATGGGGTCCTGCGCCAATGGCGGCGGATATTACCATTACAGCTATTCTGTGGTGCGCGGCTGCGATCGCATTGTGCCGGTGGATGTTTATGTCCCTGGTTGCCCGCCCACGGCCGAGGCGCTGCTTTACGGCATCATGGCCTTGCAACGTAAAATTCGCCGCACGGGGACTTTGGCACGATGAGCGACGCTTTGAATGAATTGGGCGCACTGATCGCCCTGAAACGCCCCGATTGTGTGCTGGGGCATGAGGTTGCCTTTGGCGAGCTAACGGTGGATGTGGTCCCCGGCAGTTTGGTTGAATTTGTCGAATTCCTGAAATCCGACAGCGCCTGCCGGTTCTCGACCTTGGTGGATATCACCGGCGTCGATCATCCGCAGCGGACCAAACGGTTTGATGTGATTTATCATTTCTTGTCGATGTATCAAAACCACCGCATTCGTCTGCGCGTGGCGGTGCGCGATGATGAGATGGTGCCATCGATCACCGACGTGCATCCATCGGCCAATTGGTTTGAACGCGAAGTGTTTGATATGTTCGGCGTGATCTTTTCGGGCCACCCCGATCTGCGCCGGATCCTGACGGATTATGGTTTCCGCGGGTATCCATTGCGCAAGGATTTCCCCACAACAGGCTATATCGAGCTGCGCTATGACGAGGCACAAAAGCGCGTGGTTTATGAACCCGTCAGCCTGGTGCAGGAATATCGGCAATTTGATTTTATGTCGCCATGGGAAGGTGCAAAATATGTGCTGCCGGGTGATGAAAAAGAGGGGGCAAACTGATGGACGGCTCCAAAGGATTCCAAGACGCCCAAACGGGCGAGCAGAAAATCCGCAATTTCAACATTAACTTCGGGCCTCAGCACCCGGCAGCACATGGCGTGCTGCGTTTGGTGTTGGAGCTGGACGGGGAAATTGTGGAACGGTGCGATCCGCATATCGGGCTGTTGCATCGCGGCACTGAAAAGCTGATGGAAAGCCGCACCTATTTGCAGAACCTGCCCTATTTTGACCGGCTGGATTATGTGGCGCCGATGAATCAGGAACACGCTTGGTGTTTGGCGATTGAAAAGCTGACCGGAGTGCAGGTGCCGCGCCGTGCCAGTCTAATCCGTGTGCTGTATTCTGAAATTGGCCGGGTGTTGAACCACCTGCTGAACGT
>JALQTR010000115.1 GCA_023260835.1 Paracoccaceae bacterium | reverse complement strand
GCGCACATGCAGCAGTTTCATACCTCGCTTGAAATGTCCCGATGCCAATCGGACAAAGGCCACGCGGTCGCGGTGCTTTGGGTCCATATTGGCCTGCACTTTGAACACGAAACCGGCCACTTTATCCTCTTCCGGCGCGATTTCACGCGGCGATGCCTTTTGCACCTGCGGCTGTGGGCCATAGGCGGCGATGCCTTCCATTAATTCCTTGACGCCAAAGGAGTTGATGGCGGATCCGAACCAAATGGGGGTCATATGCCCCTCTAGCACCGCTTGGGGGTTCAGGGCGGGCAGAAGCTCGCGCGCCATTTCAACCTCTTCGCGCAGCTGGTCCAGCAAATGCGCGGGGATGTGATCGGCGATGGCCGGATCATCCAGCCCCGATATTTCTACCGATTGCGCCACGCGATTGCGATCGGCGCGATCCATCAGCTCTAGCCGGTCATTCAGCAGGTCATAGCAGCCCAGAAAATCCGCACCCACCCCAATGGGCCAACTGGCCGGGGTCACATCAATTGCCAGATTTTCTTGAATTTCGTCGATGATGTCGAATGTATCGCGGCTTTCGCGGTCCATCTTGTTACAGAAGGTCAGGATGGGCAGATCGCGCAGGCGGCAGACCTCGAATAATTTGCGGGTCTGGCTTTCAACGCCTTTGGCGCCGTCAATGACCATCACCGCCGCATCCACCGCCGTCAGCGTACGGTACGTATCTTCGGAAAAATCCGAATGCCCCGGGGTGTCGACCAAATTAAACCGGAAGGTTTTAAAATCAAACGACATTGCGGATGCGGATACCGAAATCCCGCGATCCTTTTCCATTTGCATGAAATCGGATCGGGTGCGGCGTGCCTCGCCCTTGGCGCGCACTTGGCCAGCCATTTGGATCGCGCCACCAAACAGCAGGAATTTTTCCGTCAAAGTGGTTTTGCCCGCATCAGGGTGGCTGATGATGGCAAAGGTGCGCCGCCGGGCAATTTCGGGCGGCAATTCGGGCCGGTTTGAAGCAATGTCTAACATGGGTTGCCCAATAAGGCACGCGCGCTAACTTGACAAGCGGGCGCTGATCGGGCTGCATATTAAAAACCTAAATTCGGGGTGTGCATGACAACCAAGTTTATTCCTGTATCGGCGCATCGTTTCGCGCTGGCCCCGGGCATTGGCATCAGCCTGGGGGCCGAAGCTTTCTCTCCCTCTCAGCGATTGTGCATTTCAGCCTGGTCTGAACATGTGCCGTTTTTGACGTGGCTCATCACACGTCAGCGCCCGGGTGTTTTTGTCGAACTGGGCACGCATACGGGCATGTCTTATTGCGCGGCTTGCCAAACGGTGCGCGCTGGGCGGATCCCGACCAAGTGCTTTGCAGTTGATACCTGGCAGGGGGATGAACACGCCGGCTTTTATGGGGGCGAAGTTTTTGCGAATTTGCGCGCGCATCACGATCCGCTTTATGGTGGGTTTTCAACGCTGATGCGCAAAACTTTTGACGAGGCAGCCGCCGATTTTGCCCCTGAATCGATTGATCTGTTGCATATTGACGGGCTGCATTCCTATGAGGCCGTCAAACATGATTTTGACACATGGCGCCCAATGGTGCGGCCCGGTGGAATTGTTTTGTTTCACGACACGCAGGTGCGCAACCGGGGATTTGGGGTTTATCAGCTATGGGCCGAGCTGGCGCAGACTTACCCATCGTTTGAATTTTACCATGGCTATGGGTTGGGTGTGTTGCAGCTGGGTGCGCCTGTTGGTGATATTGCAGGCCAAGGTGAAATTGATGCGTTATTCGCCGCGGATGAGATGCAACAGGTTGTAATCCGACAGGCCTTTGCGCATCTTGGGTGCGCCAATGCGTTGGATGTTGCGGATCGAATGCGACGTGAGGGCGCATCAAAATAAATAAACGCGAATCGCAAAAAGGGGGCAGTTATGGATTTAGGAATCAAAGGTAAGCGCGCATTGGTGTGCGCCGCGTCCAAGGGGCTTGGGTTCGGCTGCGCCGAGGCGCTGGCCGAAGCGGGGGTGGATCTGGTGATTAACGCCCGCGGGGCGGATGCGCTGGAAGCTGCGGCCGCGGATCTGCGTGCGCGCTTTGGCGTGCAGGTGACCGCCGCGGCGGCGGATATCACCACTGATGAGGGCCGCGCCAAAGTTTTGGCCGCTGCGGATCATCCCGATATTCTGGTCACTAATGCCGGTGGCCCGCCCCCCGGATCTTGGCAAGATTGGGAGCGTGAGGATTTCATCCGCGCACTGGATGCCAATATGCTGACCCCCATCGCATTGATGAAGGCGCTACTACCGGCAATGATGGATCGCGGCTGGGGCCGTGTGGTCAATATCACATCGCAGTCGGTGAAGGCGCCGATTGCGGTGCTGGGCCTGTCAAATTCCGCGCGGGCGGGGCTGACGGGATATGTGGCCGGCACATCGCGGCAGGTTGCGCCGCATGGCGTTGTGATCAACAACATGCTGCCGGGGATACATGCCACGGATCGCGCCAGCAGTTTGGACGGCGGCGTCGCCAAGGCCGAAGGCATTACGGTGGATGCGGCCCGCGCCCGCCGCGAAGCAACAATCCCGGTGCGCCGCTATGGCACCGCCGCAGAATTTGGCGCGACCTGTGCGTTTTTATGTTCGCAACACGCGGGCTTCATCGTGGGGCAGAATATCCTATTGGATGGTGGCGCCACCAACGCCACGCTTTAATTGGGCTGGGCGCCTGTCTACAGGCTGGGGGGCGCCCAATCCTCTTTCACCGCTTGCATCGCCACAAAGGTCGAGGTTGACGCCAGATGCGGCAGGGATGAAATATGCTCGGCCAGAACCTCGCGGTATTCGCGCATCGAATGGGTGCGGATCTTCAGCAGGTAATCGAAATTTCCGGCGATCAAATGCGCCTCTTCGATTTGGGGTATGCGGGCGATGGCTTTGTTGAACGCCTCAAGCGCGGCTTCGCGGGTGTCGCCCAGCCGGACCTCGATAAAGGCGATCTGATCGCGGCCCAGACGCACCGGATCGATCAGCGCGCGATACCCTTGGATCACACCGGCCTGTTCCAGCCGTTTGACACGCGCCTGCGTGGGGGATTTCGACAGCCCCACCTGCGCCGCCAACGCGGTGATCGACATACGCCCATCCCCGGCAAGGGCCGCCAGAATCGCATGATCGAACCGATCCAGATCAATCTGCGCATTTTCACTGAAAGATGATATAAATTCAGTCATAGTGATAATCAAAATGCCAATTAGAAGGAAAAATCACTTATAATAATGCGGCATAATGGGCGAAATAGCAAGGATTTCCCCAATGAACGCCCAGACCCCAGCCCAAACCGCCCATCACGCCGTTGAAACCCAAACCTATGCGGGCCCCGATGCGGTTCTGCACCGTTTGATTGCCGAGGCCGCGCTGGACGATCAGGCCCGCGCCGCGATTGCGGCGCATGGCGCGGACCTGGTGCGCGCGGTGCGCAATGATGCCCGCCCCGGATTGATGGAGGTGTTCTTGGCCGAATATGGCCTGAGCACCGATGAAGGCATAGCCCTGATGTGTCTGGCCGAGGCGCTGCTGCGCGTGCCAGATGCGCCCACAATCGATGCGCTGATCGAAGATAAAATCGCCCCCGGCGATTGGGCGAAACATTTGGGCCATGCGTCTTCGCCGCTGGTGAATGCCTCGACTTGGGCGTTGATGCTGACGGGGAAGGTGCTGAAAAAGGGCGCGCCCAGCCCCGCGGCGCAGCTGCGCCATGCGGTCAAACGGCTGGGCGAGCCGGTGATCCGCAGTGCGGTGCGTCAGGCAATGCGCGAAATGGGCCGGCAGTTTGTTCTGGGTGAAACCATTCAGGCGGCGCAGACCCGCGCCGCCAAGGCCGAGGCCCGCGGATACACCTATTCCTACGATATGCTGGGCGAGGCGGCCTTCACCGACGCAGATGCTCTGCGGTTTGCAAAATCCTATGCCGATGCAATTGATGCGATTGGCGCACAGGCTGCGGGGCGCACGATTGCGGATGCGCCGGGGATATCGGTGAAGCTCAGCGCGCTGCACCCACGGTATACAGAATCGCAACAGGACCGTGTCATGGCCGAATTGCTGCCCCGCTTGCGTGATTTGGCTGTTCAGGCAAAATCCTATGGCATTGGTCTGAACATCGACGCGGAAGAGGCGGACCGCCTGGCCCTGTCACTGGATGTGATTGCGGCGCTGATGGCAGATCCGGCGCTGGATGGATGGGATGGATTGGGTGTTGTGGTGCAGGCCTATGGGCTGCGCGCAGGCCATATGATCGATGCGCTTTATGATCTGGCGCAGCTTCATAATCGGCGCATCATGGTGCGGTTGGTGAAAGGTGCCTATTGGGATACTGAGGTCAAGCGCGCACAGGTCATGGGGATGCCCGGCTATCCTGTGTTTGTGCAAAAACCCGCCAGTGATGTCAGCTATATCGCGCTGGCGCGGCGGCTGTTGCGGATGACGGATCGGATTTACCCGCAATTTGCCACGCATAATGCGCATACGATTGCGGCCGTTTTGCATATGGGGCAGGGGCAAGAGGATGCGTTTGAATTCCAGCGCCTGCATGGGATGGGCGCAGCATTGCATGATGTGGTGCATGGCCAGCACAAAACCCGCTGTCGGATTTATGCGCCGGTGGGGGCGCATCGGGATTTGCTGGCCTATCTGGTGCGGCGACTGCTGGAAAACGGCGCGAACTCCAGTTTCGTGAACCAGGTGGTGGATGAGGCCATTCCCGCAGAAACCGTGGCAGCCTGCCCCTTTGCTGCGCTGGCAACAGGCGGCGCGCCTGCGCTGCGCGGTGGGGATCAGATTTTCCTGCCAGAGCGGCAAAATTCCAAAGGCTGGGATGTAAATGACCGTGCGCAGCGGCGGGGGGCATTGGCTGGGCGTCAAACGTTTGCTCAGGCACAATGGGCCGCGGGTCCGATGGTGGGGTTTGATCGCGTGGACGGTCCGGTACAGGATGTTCGCAATCCAGCCGATCCGGCGGATTTGGTGGGGCAGGTGCAATCATCAATCCCAGCGGATGTGGATGGCGCGCTGGGTGCTGCGATGATTTGGGAGGCCCCATTGACGGACCGCGCCGCGGCGCTGAACCGCGCGGCGGATCTGTATGAATCCCATGCGGAAGAAATCTTCGCTCTTCTGGCGCGCGAAGCAGGCAAGACGCTGATGGACGCGGTGGCCGAATTGCGCGAAGCGGTGGATTTTCTGCGCTATTACGCGGCGCAGGCGCAAGATGGCGCGCCTTTGGGGCGGGTCTGCTGTATCAGCCCGTGGAACTTTCCTTTGGCGATTTTCACCGGCCAGATTGCGGCCGCGTTGATGACCGGCAATGCGGTGCTGGCCAAACCAGCGCCGCAAACGCCGCTGATTGCGGCGCTGGCTGTGCGGTTGCTGCACAGCGCAGGTGTGCCGCGCGCTGCGCTGCAGCTGCTTCCCGGTGGGGCCGAGGTTGGCGCGCAGCTGACATCGGATCCGCGTATTGATGGCGTGGTCTTCACCGGATCCACCGCCACGGCGCAGATCATTCGCCGCGCCATGGCTGATCATTTGGCCCCGGGCGCGCCGCTGATCGCGGAAACCGGCGGGTTGAACGCAATGATCGTTGACAGCACCGCGCTGCCCGAACAGGCGGTGCAGGCCGTGATCGAAAGCGCCTTTCAATCCGCAGGCCAGCGCTGTTCGGCTCTGCGCTGTTTATATGTGCAAGAGGATATCTGGGATCACTTCGTGCCCCTTTTGACCGGTGCAATGGATGAATTGCGCCTGGGCGCGCCATGGGATTTTGCCACCGATGTGGGGCCGGTGATCGACAGCGCCGCGCAGGATGGCATTGCCGCCTATGTCGCGCAGGCGCGCGCGGCGGGGCGGGTTTTGCATGAACTGTCTGCCCGCACGCAGGGGCATTTCATCGCCCCCGCCCTGATCCAGCTGCCGTCCATCACGGCATTGGAACGCGAGGTTTTCGGCCCCATTTTGCACATTGCCCCCTTCAAGGCAGGGCAGGTGGACCAGGTTATTTCCGATATTAACGCGCGTGGCTTTGGCCTGACGCTGGGTCTGATGACGCGGCTGGATGCGCGGATTGATCAGGTGGTTGGGTCGGCCCATGTGGGGAATATCTATGTGAACCGCAACCAAATCGGCGCGGTTGTGGGCAGCCAGCCCTTTGGGGGCGAGGGCCTGTCCGGCACTGGACCCAAAGCTGGCGGCCCGCATTACCTGCCACGGTTTCAGCGGCGGGACCAGCCCCCCACTGCTCAGGGCGGTTTGCGCCCAACCGATATGCCTGGCCCTACGGGCGAGGCAAACCGGCTGTACCTATCCCCGCGGGCGCCTGTTTTGTGCCTTGGCCCAGGGGCGGCTGCGACCGCGCAACAGGCGGCCGCAGTCACGGCCCTGGGCGGCGCCGCGATCGAAGCGGATGGCGCCGATGTGCAGGATTATGACACCATCAGCGGCGCGATTTGGTGGGGGGATGCGGTGCAGGCGCGGCAGTATAATCAGGCATTGGCCCAGCGGGACGGGCCGCTGTTGCCGCTGATGACGCAAATGCCCGATGCAGCGCATGTGCTGCATGAACGCCACCTGTGCGTCGACACAACCGCCGCAGGTGGCAATGCGCAGCTGCTGATCGCGATGTCCTGATCCACCCAGTGAATGCCCGCTTGACCTGCCCCAATCATCGGGGCAGGAAAGGGGCATGATACCCATTCGCGATCATAACCCGTCGGGGCGCGTGCCTTTTGTCACCTATACATTAATTGCGATGAATGTGCTGGTGTTCCTATCGTATTGGCCCGGCGCGGCCGAGCCGCAGATCATCGCCTTTTTCGACCGCTTTGCCCTGATCCCCGCAGGGATCAGCCGCGGGGAAAATTATGCCAGCTTTCTAACATCCGCTTTTTTACACGGCGGCTGGATGCATTTGGGCGGCAATATGTTGTTTCTGTGGATCTTTGGCGACAATTTGGAAGATGAAATGGGGCATTTGGGCTTTGTTGGGTTTTACCTGACATCAGCGATTGGCGCGGCCCTGCTGCAATATATTACGGCGCCATATTCGCCCGTTCCGATGGTGGGGGCGTCTGGCGCGATTGCTGGGGTGATGGGCGGATATTTGCTGCTGTACCCAAAAGCGCGGGTGGATGTGTTATTCATCTTTCTTATTTTCTTTCGCGTCATTACCGTGCCGGCCTTTGCGATGCTGGGGCTGTGGTTTGCAGTGCAACTGATTGGTGGGTTGGGCGCGGATGCGACACAGGGCGGTGTGGCCTATTGGGCGCATGCAGGTGGATTTATCGTGGGGTTTGCCTTGGCCTTACCCCTGTGGCGCCGCCGCGGGGGCGCGGATTATTGGGCGCGCACGGCTGGACAACCCGCCCATCCCCCAGCCGCCCCGCTGCGGATGCCCAGCGGCGTGCCAAAGGTGCGTCGCCGCAAATCCCGATCCAAAGGGCCGTGGGGCTGACCTGCCTTTTGGGTCACGCTTATCAAAAAGAGATAAAGTAACACACTTTTAACACCTTGTATGAAGGTCGGCGCCGCGTCAAAACATTGACAGGGCGTTTTACTGGCCCGCCTCGGTTTTCTGTATAAAGGCCAGACCATGCAACCTGTTGTTGTGACCGCTGATAAATCTGCACCCCATGATCGCGCTGCGCGGCCAGATATTCACGAATTGATCGTCGGCCGATCGGCGCCGTCCATGCGTATGAAGCGGATGATCGAAATCGTTGCCGCCTCGCCCAGTCCTGTTTTGGTCACAGGTCCCACCGGCGCGGGCAAGGAATTGGTGGCCGAGGGCATTCATAACGAAAGCGGCCGCAAGGGGCCGTTGGTTGCCATTAACTGTGCGGCGATCCCAGCCGAGCTGCTGGAATCTGAGCTGTTCGGTTATGAAAAGGGCGCCTTCACTGGGGCTGTAAAACAACATCGCGGCCGGTTTGAACAATCATCCGGCGGGACGCTGTTTTTGGATGAAATCGGCGATATGCCCCTGTCTTTGCAATCCAAATTACTGCGCGCATTGGAAAGCTTTAAAATCCAGCGGGTGGGTGGCAGCGAAGAGGTAACATTGGATTTACGCCTTGTTTGCGCCACGCATCAGGATTTGGAAAAGATGGTGGAAGAGGGTAAATTTCGCGCAGATTTATTCTATCGCCTGAACGTTTTCCCCATTCCTGTGCCATCCTTGGCCGATCGCAGCGGGGATATTCCAGATATTCTGGATGCTTTGGTGCAGGCACGGGCAGATCGCGCAGGAAATGCAGATCGTCCAGAATTTGACGCCGATGCGGTTGCGGTGCTGTGCGCGCATGATTGGCCCGGGAATGTGCGCGAGCTGCGCAATGTTGTGGAACGTGCCTGTGTTTTATTCGCTGGGCATCCGGTCACGGGTGCAAATGTGCGTGAAAATCTGTTGCAGTTGCGTCTGCCAGATATTCATCTGATCGATGATCAGGATGCCCTGTGGGAAGACACCGCCGATCTGGCCGGCACCTTGCCTGATTTTGGCGATTTTCTGGATGCGGCTCCGGCCACCCCTGAAAGCTATCGCAATTGGTTCGATCATTTTGAAAATATCGACATGCGCGGACATTTGCGCGATATCGAGGTGGTCTTGATCGAAGCGGCCCTTGAAAAAAGTCAGGGCCAGGTGACCAAGGCCGCAGATTTGCTGAAACTGCGGCGCACCACATTGATTGAAAAGATGAAAAAGCTGATGATCGAGCGGCCGTTGCAGGACTGATGCGGCCTGCGGTATACCGATGTATTCCGCTATCCATCTGAAAATAAACAAAAATTGCTTTACAACCCGCTGCCTTTCACGCAATCTGCCGATACAACAGTCAGGGCCTTTGCGATATGAGCAGCATTTCAGACCACCCGCTTCGCTATCACATGGTGAACGAACTGCACGCGCGGCCCTTTCCGCCGCTTACGGCGCCGGCCACAGCGGTGTTTTTGGCCGTAAAACGGCGCGAAAACGCGGCGGCGCGGGATCGACAGGCGGATCGGGATCATCTGATTGCGCTGCTGGACCGATTTGGCGCGCAGCATCCGCAGCCTGGGGCCACGCATTTTTTCGGCGCGCTTGGTCCGCATATGCTGAAATGGGAAAGCCATACCGAGGTTGTCACCTATACCGTCTTCCTGTCGCGCCTCAGCGCGCGGGCCTTTGATCCTGCGGATTTTGAGGTTTTCCCCGATGATTGGCTGCAAAACTTGCCCGGCGAACGGATCAGTTCCGCCCTGATCCGGGTCGAGCCGATGCCAGAGCCACCGAATATTGCCCCGCTTTTGGCCGATTGGTTTGTTCCGGAAAGCCTGACCGTGTCCTATGTCTTGGAAGAAGCTGCCGTGATCGCAGGCGATTTCCGGATTGATCCGGCTGGGCATACACGTTTTGCGGTTTTCGCTGCGCCCGGCACTGGGCGGCGGCGGATTGGCCGGATTGTGCAGCGCCTGTGCGAAATTGAAATGTATAAAACTCTGTCGATGCTGGGGTTCACCCGCACACGGCAAATCGCTGCGCCGATGTCGCAGATTGATGAAAAGCTGATCGCGCTGATGCAGGGGCTCAGCAATCATGGCGCGCCGGGTGAGGATGTGTTGGATAAACTGCTGGAGCTTTCCACCCAAATCGAACGGCTTAGCACCAAAAACGCCTTTCGCTTTGGCGCAACCGCGGCATATGAGGCGCTGGTGAATGAACGCATTGCAGCCCTGCGCGAGGCGCGGTTTGAAGGGCGTCAGACCTTTGCCGAATTTATGATGCGCCGGTATGATCCGGCGATGCGCACGGTGAAATCAGCCGAACGGCGATTGCAGGATTTATCGACCCGCGCGATGCGGGCGGGGGAATTGCTGCGCACAAAGGTCGATGTGGCGCGGTCTGCGCAAAATCAGGCGCTGCTGGAAAGCATGGACAGGCGCGCAGATTTGCAGCTGCGATTGCAAGAAACGGTCGAGGGGCTGTCCGTTGTCGCGATCAGCTATTACGCTGTGTCGCTGGTTGGCTATATCGCCTATCCCCTGGCCCAGCCATTGGGGCTGAGCAAGGGGATGCTGACGGCGCTGCTTACTCTGCCGGTTGTGGCGCTGGTGTGGGGGTCAATTCGCCGGCTGCGTGCGAAAATCCACTGAACTGCAACGCGCGGTTCATTAAGGTCGCACCCGCGGTGATGGTGACCAGCACCCAAAGCGCAGCAAAGGATAAGGTGGGGATGCCCGACAGGCCTGCGCCAATGGTGCAGCCACCGGCCAATACGCCGCCGATGCCCATCAGCGCCGCGCCCAGCGAATAACGCCCCATTTGCCGCGGGGTTTCAAACCCGACCCATGCAAATTGTCCGCGCAGCGCCGCCAAAATGCCTGCGCCCAATGCCGTCCCGCCCAGCAGGGCCACGGCGAAATTGGCGGGTGTGGCGGTGGATGCAACCACCCAGAAAATGCCGGATGTTGCGCCGGCGGTGAAGGACAGGCCCTCTGTTTCGATCGGGTCAAACGCGTCTTGCAGGATGAACCCCGTGCCAACCCATGCCAGCGGCACCAATGCGCCCAAGGCCAATGCGGCGATGATTTTTGCGGGGGTCGCGCGGGCGCGCAGGCTGATCACAATCAGCGCCAAGGCCAGCAGCCCAGCCCACAGCGGCGCGCCGCCGGGCAGGGCGGCAAATCCCGTGAACTCGCCCAGATCCAATCGCCAGCTGTTCAGCGTGGTTGGGATAAAGGACAGAATGCCCTTCATTGTGGCATGGGCGGTGACGGCAAAGACCAAGATCACAAAGGCGGATCGCAGGTTCCCACTGCCCGCCAAAACGACCGACCGCGCAGCGCAGCCGCGGGTCAGAACCATTCCGGCACCAAAGATCAACCCGCCAGCCGCCAGACCGACCCAAGCCATATCGGGCGCAAAAAAGCGGTGATCGTCAAAGGCCACCCAGCCCTGCCAGATCAGGATCTGCGTGCCGATCAGCGCCGACAAAAGCGCGGCGGCCCAGATCCCCTGCGCCTGTGCCTTGTTTGGGCCGATCACGGCGCGGCGAAAGCAAAAGGCGGTAAATTGCGCCAGCGCACCAAAGGCCAGACCCAAAGCCAGTCCCAACACAACGGATGCGCTGCGTGGGTCCCAATCGGTTAATCCAAGATCTTCAAACATATCTTACCCCTTTGCGGTAAATGGTCAAATTTCCCGATAGGGGCGTTTTATATCGTGTGCAATCACATTTGGTCGGCGTTTTTCGTAGGTAATTGGGAAAATATTCCAAAAATGCGCGGGCGGCAGATCATGGTTCTGCCCCGCGGGCCAATCACAGGCGCCTGTCTTGGCGCCGTAATCATTTGGCCGGTTTTGTTTTTATTTGGCGTGATCTTATTTTGATCTTACGAGCGGGGCATCCCGCTACGGGCGTGGTTAGCGGCCCAGTTCCTTCATGCCTTGCTCGATTCCAGCCAATGTCATCGGGACCATGCGATCCTCGAAAATTTCGCGGATCATGCCGATGGATTGGGTGTAGCCCCAGTATTTTTCCGGCACCGGATTGATCCACAGGTGATTGGGCCATTGCGCGCGGGCGCGATCCAGCCACACTTGACCCGCTTCGGCATTCCAATGTTCATTCGCCCCGCCCGGGTAGGCGATTTCATAGGGGTTCATGCTGGCGTCGCCAACAAAGATGCATTTGTAATCCGCGCCATAGGTGCGCATCACATCGAATGTGGGGGTTTGCGCATCCCAGCGGCGGGCATTGTCGCGCCAGACACCTTCATAAAGGCAGTTGTGGAAATAGAAATATTCCAGATGTTTGAATTCGGCGCGCGCGGCGCTGAACAGCTCCTCGACCAGGCGAATATGGGGGTCCATCGATCCGCCCACATCCAAAAACAACAGCACCTTCACGGCATTGCGCCGTTCGGGGCGGGTTTTCACATCCAGATATCCATGTTCGGCCGTGGCGCGTATCGTCCCATCCAGATCCAATTCATCCGCAGCCCCGCTGCGCGCCCAGCGGCGCAGGCGTTTCAGCGCAACCTTGATGTTGCGTGTGCCCAGTTCAACCGTGTCATCCAGATTTTTGAAATTGCGTTTATCCCAGACTTTGACCGCGCGCTGGTTACGGCTTTCATGCTGTCCGATGCGCACCCCTTCGGGATTATACCCATAGGCGCCAAAGGGCGAGGTGCCGGCGGTGCCGATCCATTTGCTGCCGCCCTGATGGCGCTTTTGCTGTTCGCGCAGGCGCTGTTGCAGCGTCTCCATCAGTTTATCGAACCCGCCCAGTGCTTCGATCGCGGCTTTTTCATCTTCTGACAGGTGCTTTTCGGCCAGTTTCTTCAGCCAATCGCCGGGGATATCGACGGCCTCTAGCACCTGTTCCGCGGTGATCTGATCCAGACCAGAAAAGCTGGCCGCGAAGGCGCGGTCGAATTTATCCAGATTGCGTTCATCCTTCACCATGACCGTGCGGGCCAGGTAATAAAACGCCTCGACGTCATAGGTGGTCAGGTTTTTTGCCAGACCTTCCAGAAAGGCCAGAAATTCGCGCAGGGTGACAGGCACCCCATGATTGCGCAGGCTTTCAAAGAAGGGCAGGAACATCGGCAGACCCCCGCGGTGATCAGACGCTGGCGCGGTGGATAAAGATCGTGGCAAACAGCCCAATCAATGCACCAATCAGCGCATAAACCACGGCGTATTGCAGGATGTCAGGCATGCGCCCCCCGCGTTTTTTGGCATTCAGCGCGCCCATCAGGGCGCCGATCAGAGTGAAGACGATAACGAACATTAGGTCAGCCTTTTATGATGGGCGTTGATATTTGATGAAAGGGGTTTTGACCGCCACCTTATCATAAAGCGCGCGGGCGGTATGGTTGAAATCTTGTGTCAACCAATAGACCACAGGGGCGCCTTGGCGGTCGGCTTCGGTATAAACGGCCTCGATCAGGGCGCGGGCGACGCCGCGGCCCCGCGCATCGGGCGCGGTGAACAGATCCTGCAGATAACAGGTGTTTTCGATTTTCCAGCCGTGACGGTGGAACAGGTAATGCACCAGCCCCAGCAGTTGGCCATTTTCTTCGGCCACAAAGCCGCAAAAATCCTGTGGGTCGTCGCCGATAAGACGCGCAAAACTGCTGTCATAAACCGCCAGCGGCAGGGTGGTTTCGTAAAATGCCAGATAATCATGCCACAGCGCCCCCCATTGGGTGCGGTCCGCGGCGGTAATGGGCCGAATTTGCATCTGCCTTATCCCCGTTTGCTGCGCGCCATAAAGGCAAGGCGTTCAAACAGCTGCACATCCTGTTCGTTCTTCAGCAGCGCGCCGTGCAATTTGGGCAGCGCGTTTGCGCCATCGCGGCGCAGGTCTTCGGGCGACAGATCCTCGGCCAGAAGCAGTTTCAGCCAGTCGATCACCTCTGACGTTGATGGTTTTTTCTTCAGGCCCGGTTGTTCGCGAATGTCAAAGAATTGCGTCAAAGCGGTGCTGAGCAGCGCGTCCTTAATCCCTGGGTGATGCACCTTGATGATCTGCGCCAAAGTGTCTGCATCGGGGAAGCTGATGTAATGGAAAAAACAGCGGCGCAAAAAGGCATCGGGCAGTTCTTTTTCATTGTTGGATGTGATGATGACCACAGGGCGATGTTTGGCGCGAATCGTTTCTCCCGTTTCATAAACGTGGAATTCCATCCGATCCAATTCTTGCAGCAGATCATTTGGGAATTCGATGTCGGCCTTGTCGACCTCATCAATCAGCAGGACCACCTTTTCATCGGCTTCGAACGCCTGCCATAATTTGCCCTTTTTGATGTAATTTGATACGTCTTGCACCTTTTCATCGCCCAGCTGACTGTCGCGCAGGCGGCTGACAGCATCGTATTCATAAAGGCCTTGCTGGGCTTTGGTGGTGGATTTCACATTCCATTCGATCATCCGCATTCCCAAGGCGTTGGCCACTTGGCGCGCCAATTCGGTTTTGCCTGTGCCCGGTTCGCCCTTCACCAACAATGGCCGCTCCAGCGCCACAGCGGCGTTGACGGCAATTTTCAGATCTTCGGTTGCGACATAATCTTTGGTGCCGGTGAATTTCATGGACCTGTTCCTGCTTGCGGTTATTTTGGCGCGACCCTAGCGGGGTTTGGCAGGGGCCGCAACTCTTGCCCATTTCATGTAGTGACATTCCCGCCCCCTTCCAGTAAGGCCCAACCCAAAGGCCCAATCTGGACCCGTCTTTTTGTGAATTAAGGAGTGGTTATGAAAGCCGATAAGTTCTTGCCAGATGATTATCGCCCGGCCGAGGATGAACCTTTCATGAATGAGCGCCAGCTGGAATATTTCCGCCGCAAACTGGTTGCTTGGAAAAATGATCTGTTGTCCGACAGCCGCGACACAATCGAAGGGCTGCAAGATGGCACCCGCAGCATCCCAGACATCACCGACCGCGCCAGCGAAGAAACCGATCGCGCGCTGGAATTGCGCACCCGTGATCGGCAGCGCAAATTGGTGTCGAAAATCGAGGCCGCGCTGCGCCGGATTGATGAGGGCGAATTTGGGTATTGCGAAATGACGGGTGATCCGATCTCGCTCAAACGGCTCGAGGCGCGTCCCATCGCCACCATGACCCTAGAAGCGCAAGAAAAGCATGAACGGCGCGAAAAGGTTCATCGCGACGATTAAGACCAAGGTAGCTAAGACCAAGGCATGGGCGACCCCCATGCCTTTTTCATTTGGGGCAGGGTGCAGCTGATCTGATGCAGACTGGATGTGTAGATATCATTGGCGGCGGCGTGGCGGGTTTGGCTGCGGCGCTGGCGTTTCGCCTTCGCGGTTGTGATGTGCAGCTGTTTGAACAGGCCCCCGCCATCACCGAGGTTGGCGCGGGCCTGCAAATCAGCCCCAACGGGTTCAAAGTGCTGGATGCCTTGGGGCTTGGTGATGCGCTGCGCGCGAGGTCACGCCCCGCAGCGGCGGTGGATCTGCGTGATTATCGCGGGGCGCGGGTGCTGCGGATGGATTTATCCGCCAGCCGCGCGCAGCCCTTTTATTTCGTTCATCGCGCGGATTTGATTGATGTGCTGGAACAGGCCGCGCGTGCTGCTGGGGTGTGTCTTCAGTTGGGCCAACCCATCACGCCTGCGCGGGCGAGGGATGGATCTGTCTCTATCCCAGGCGGGCAGGGGGGGCTGATCCTGGGCGCAGATGGGGTGCATTCTAAATTGCGTCAATTGCTGAACCCTGATCAGCAGGCGTTTTTTACCGGTCAGGTTGCCTGGCGGGCGATTGTGCCCAATGTGACCGATCACCCCGATCAGGCGCAGCTGCATATGGGGCCGGGGCGGCATATTGTCAGCTATCCCCTGCGTGGCGGCGATATGGTGAATTTGGTTGCCATTCAAGAACAGGCGCAGTGGCGCGACGATGGCTGGAATCACGCAGGGGACCCTGATCAGATGCGCCAAGTCTTTGACGATTTCACCCCGCTGGCGCCGCTTTTGGCGCAGGTAAAACAGGTGCATGTTTGGGGCCTTCAGCGCCGCGCCATTGCCGATACATGGTGTGCACCCAATGCTGCGCTTTTGGGCGATGCCGCCCATCCCACCTTGCCGTTTTTGGCGCAAGGAGCGAACTTGGCGCTGGAGGATGCATTTGCCTTGGCCGCGCTGGTGGATGGTGCAAGCGATCTGCCGGCGGCACTGGCGCGGTACGCGGCCCTGCGCCGCCCGCGGGTGACGCGAGCGATTGCGGCGGCCAATGGCAATGCATGGAAATATCACCTGCGCGCGCGGCCCCTGCGATTTGCTGCGCATAGCGCGCTGCGACTGGTGGGTGCCATCGCCCCCGCCGCCATGCTGCGGCAGTTTGAATGGCTTTATGGATATGACATCACCCGCGATGTCACGGGGTTAAAATAAGCTGTCCTTGGCTGATCTCTAGCTTGGAAAACCGCTGAAGATAGGTCATCCCCAGAAGCGATTTGCGCATCTCGCCGCTGTTGACGGATGCGTGCACATCACGCTGCACTGCATCGCCCAAACGCATTTCATTCAATCGCACCGGGGCGGTGGCCACGGGGCCATTGGCTGTCATGGCTTGTGAAATGAAGGCCAGGTTTTTGGTGTCGATGCCGGCGCGATGTGCGTCATCGCGCGTCAGAACCACCCGCGATGCGCCGGTGTCGGCGATAAATTCAATCGGTGCGCCATTGACCATGATGCGCAGGTGATAATGCCCATCGGGGCCGCGCGGGACGATGA
>JALQTR010000157.1 GCA_023260835.1 Paracoccaceae bacterium | reverse complement strand
GGCGGGCAAAGCCTGTTTCAGCGGGCTTTGGGTCGGGTGAATGGGGCGCCGTTTGCGGCGCCGATTATCACCTGTGCGCAGGATCTGCGGTTTCTGGCCGCGCAGCACGCGCAGGATGTGGGGGTGCGCCCTGCGGCCATTTTTTTGGAACCCGATGGCCGCAACACGGCCCCCGCAGCGTTGATTGCGGCCCTGTCATCCGGACCAGATGCCCTGATTTTACTGATGCCATGCGATCATGTTTTGCCCGATGATTTGGGCGCGGCGTTGCAGTTATCCGCCGCAGCACAGGCCGCACAGCAGGGTAGGATTGTTTGCTTTGGCACACCTGCGCATTGCCCCAGTGCCGACTATGGATATTTGCATCTGGGCGCTGAAATGGGCGGGGGTGGGTATGACGTAAAGGGGTTCATCGAAAAACCTGAGCCCCAGCGGGCGGCGGACCTGTTGGCGTCTGGGCATCACCTGTGGAACAGTGGCATCTTTTTAATGCGGGCTGATGTGCTGATCTCCACCCTGCGGCGGTTGGATCCGGCGCTGTTCGCCGCCTGCCACACTGCCCTGACAGGGGCGCGGCAGGATTTGGATTTCACCGCGCTGGAGCCAGTTGCTTGGGCCCAGATTGAAGCCATTTCCATTGACCATGCGGTGATGGAACGGACCGATGGATTATGTGCTTTTCTCCTGCTGGGGGATTGGCACGATCTGGGCGCGCTTGATCGGTTGCTGCCAACTTGCGCGGATATGTCAAAGGGACGCAGCCTTGCGATTGATTGCGTGAACAGTGATTTGATCGCCAGTGATGCGCAGCAATCTGTGGTGGGGATTGGCCTGCACGATACGGTGGTGGTGGCCACCCCCGATGCGGTGCTGGTGGCGGCGCGTGACCAGCTGGGACAGATGCGCCGCGCAGTGCATGAAATGCGTAAACAGGGGATTTGGCAGGCCGATCTGCACCCGACCGATCATCGCCCTTGGGGCAGTTTTCGCTCGCTTGCGCTGGATCAGCGGTTTCAGGTCAAACAGCTGCGCATTCTGCCCGGCGCACAGCTGAGCCTGCAATCGCATCTGCACCGCCAAGAACATTGGATCATTGTGTCGGGCACCGTTCAGGCCCATTTGGACGGCCAGGACCACCTGCTGAGCGAGGGGCAAAGCATCTGTGTTCCCATTGGTATGAAGCACCGCCTGTCCAACCCCGGCAAATTGCCCGCCGTGGTGATCGAGGTGCAAACCGGCAGCTATCTGGGCGAAGATGACATTGAACGGTTCGAGGATATTTACGCCCGGGCCGCTTTGCCAAAACAGCCCGAACCGCAAAACCCCCTTGCAAAAAGGGGCCAAATTTGCTTTACGCGGCCCATCTTGCACGGGTTATTCGATCGGGCGGCAATGATGATTCTGGCTTTCCCTGCCAAATCACCGCAGCCAAATCAAACCTAATTGCGGGTAACTGTCTGATTAAGGACGGTTTTCATAAGATAAAGACGACGACATCTGCGGCCAGCTTGCCATTGGCAAGGACATGGAAAGGGAACCAGCAGCTCTGATCGGCGCGTAACACTGCGATCAAGCAGGCACATTTAGGAGACAAGCGATGGATCTTATCGCACAGCTGGAAGCGGAACAAATCGCCGCTTTGCAAAAAGATATCCCAGATTTCAAACCCGGTGACACCGTGCGCGTTGGTTTTAAAGTGACCGAAGGCACCCGGACCCGTGTTCAGAACTATGAAGGCGTGTGCATTTCACGCAAAAACGGCCATGGCATTGCCGGGTCCTTCACAGTTCGTAAAATTTCCTTTGGTGAAGGGGTTGAACGTGTATTCCCCCTGTATTCCACCAACATCGACAGCATCACGGTTGTGCGTCGTGGCCGTGTGCGCCGCGCCAAACTGTATTACCTGCGCACCCGCCGCGGTAAATCGGCCCGTATTGTTGAAAAGACCAACTATCGCCCAATGGCGAGCGATAACGCCTAAGGGAGCTTCAGATGAAAAAAGACATTCATCCCGATTATCACTTCATCGACGTCAAATTGACCGATGGCACCGTCTATCAGATGCGTTCGACCTGGGGGTCGGAAGGCGAAACCATGTCGCTGGACATTGACCCAACTGTGCACCCTGCATGGACCGGCGGCGGCGCACGCCTGCTGGACACCGGCGGCCGCGTGTCCAAGTTCAAAAAGAAATACGAAGGTCTGGGCTTCTAATCCCTGTACCGCAGAATTTCAAAAACACCGGTCCCTTGGGGCCGGTGTTTTTCGTTTGGGGTCAGTGAAACAGGTTGCGCAGGTGATCTTTGATCGCATTGGAAATCAGGGTGTGATTGTCCAATGCCGGCCCCTGCAAATCCAAAAACTGGGGCATATCTGGCTTGATGGCCTGCAGGGCAATCAGCTGACCACGCATCAGTTCAGCCTGAACCAGGGCGCGGGGCATGGCGGCAATGCCGATGCCCTGTAACGCGGCGTTCACACAATCCTGCGCGGATGCGGCGACGATCACGCTGCTTGCGCCGATTGGGGCATAGGCATAATCGGGCAAAACAAACCGCAGATCGGCGTGATCAAGGTTATCACATTTTGGGGCAAAATCCGCCTCCAGCAGATATTGGGGGCGAGCGACATAAACCCAGTCAATTTGTGCCAATGTTGCGTGGCTATGCTCAGCTGACAAACGCAGCATCATATCGAAATCCCGCGCGCCGCGCCGCGCCGCACAGCTGAGCGACAACGTCGGCCAATTTTGCAGCACATCAGCAAAATGGCCAATACTGACCCCCAATTCCTCGGGCAGGGCAAGCCGTAAAATTGTATGCCGATGCCACATCGTAACGGCGGTTTTATCTGCGCTGGCGGCTGTGAGTGACAGGATTTCTGCGCCCATTTGACTAAACCTTTAGTTAATATTTTAATCTTTAGTATGAACCGGATATTCACCAGGCAATATGTCTGCGATCCAATCTGGTAAAATAAACCCTATCATTTTACTCACATCAACCATTTCGATCCATAAAAGAGGAATATTTTTGTAGCCAACACTTGGTTTTGACATCAGGATGAATTTATTAAAAGTATCAGATGGTTTTGGTAGCCATCTTCCTGAACCCTGTTCTGAACACGTTGGCCCACTCGCAACAATTGTTCCAGCAGGGATTTACCGCCAAAGGCTTCCTCGTGCGCTGGTTTGGTCACATCCCACAATGACATATCAAGGTAATCAACTCGTTTGTCGGTCAACAGAGCGGCGGCCAGGTCCCTGATTTCGGCTGTCTGTTGACCAAAACGCTCGGGAGAGAGGCGGATGCCCAGACTGAAA
>JALQTR010000089.1 GCA_023260835.1 Paracoccaceae bacterium | reverse complement strand
CCAGCCTGCCCCGCCATGTAATACAATCATGGGGAATTTAGGTGGTTCTACAACTTCTAAAATTTCTTCACTAACAACTGTCTCAGTTTTATCGTCAATAATATTTTGTTGATTTTCCGGGTTTACGCATGAACCCAAAATGAAAAAAGTAAGAATAAAAATTTTATATCGCATAATGCCAATTCAAAGTAAAAATCTCGCCCAATTTAGCAGAGTTTTCGGCCCATGCCCCACGCATTGAAACCATGCAAATCCCAACCGACAAGATCCGTGAAGTGATCGGGTCGGGCGGCAAAGTGATCCGCGAAATCGTCGAAACATCCGGCGCCAAAGTGGACATCAATGACGAAGGCATCATCAAAATCGCCAGTGCCAATGCCGAAGCGATCCAAAAGGCCTATGACATGATCCATTCGATCGTAGCAGAGCCTGAACAAGGCGCTGTTTACAAAGGGAAAGTTGTCAAAATCGTTGATTTTGGCGCCTTTGTGAACTTCTTTGGCAAACGCGATGGTCTGGTGCATGTCAGCCAAATCGAAAACCGCCGCCTGAACCATCCATCGGATGTTCTGAAAGAGGGCCAAGAGGTGTTCGTCAAGCTGTTGGGCTTTGACGATCGCGGCAAGGTTCGCTTGGCAATGAAAATGGTTGACCAAGAAACCGGCGAAGAAGTCGCGCCAGAGGCAAAAGAGGAAGAATAATTCCCCTTTTCCCATGACATTCAAAGCCCCCGTGCCAGCCGGCATGGGGGCTTTTTTAAATCAATCGCCTTGCCAGCCGTTTTTCATGATCAGATCATCCAAGCGCAATCGCTGACACCAGCCTTTGACCGCCAATTCTGGCTGCGAATACATCTGATCCACATAGCCCATACATAAATAGGCAATGATTTCAACGCCGTCAGGCAGGCCCAAAATCCGGCGCATCTGGTCGTGATCAAAAATGCTGACCCAGCCCACGCCGATCCCTTCGGCACGCGCAGCAAGCCACAGGTTTTGCACGGCACAAACGGTGGAATAAAGATCCATATCACGGTTATGCGTGCGCCCCAAAACCACAGCCCCGCCGCGATTGCGATCACAGGTCACAACAATATTAAGCGGGGCTTTCTGTATTCCGGCCAATTTTAATCGCCGATAAAGCGCTGCGCGGTCCCCCGTAAACAGTGCCGCAGCTTCCTGATTGGCGGACACAAAAGCGTCATGCGCGCGTGCCTTCAACTGCGGATCATCGATCAGGATAAAATTCCACGGCTGCATAAACCCAACTGATGGGGCCGTATGCGCGGCCTCTAGTATCCGGAGCAGGGCATCAGGATCAATCGCATCTGGCAAAAATTCATCGCGCACATCTCGCCGTGCCGCGATGACATCATACAGGGCTTGGCGTTCTTGATCCGAAAAAACACGGGCAGGATCAGGGGATGGGTATCTGGGACGCGTATCGCTTGCCCCCAATTTGGGTGCAAAAACAGGTTCGGGCATGGTTTGGCCTTTCGCAAATGACAGCGCGCAAGGGATTCCACACCTTGCAGCAATGTCATCAGGCCGGTCTTCTGGCTTCTGGATCATCCGGTCTGCTTTGGCCTTCCCGGGCGCGCCCAGTGGCTATGATAAAGCAGCCGTCCCCATTACAGCGGCGGGCCCGCGCCGGATTTGCACCGGCTTCCCGATTCTCCTGCATTGCAGGCACCTGATATGGGGGTGGTATCGCAGATTAGGGCGTGACGTCAAACTCTGATCGGATCTTTGCGATCAATTCCCCCAAATCCTGATCTGTTATGGGTCGTGGCACGATCTGCACCCGCGCCTTTGCATTGGCGGATAAAACGGGTGCCAATGTTTTATGTTCGGCGGCGTTCAAGTCACCACAGATGACGATCCGCGCCTGATGGGATTGGGCCAATATCCGCGGTGGGTTTGGGCCATCCCCTGCCCCCAGCAGCATCCCCTGTGGGCCATCACCGCCATAATAAATCAGGTTTTGCAAAAACGACCGTTGATTTTTATCTCGGATGCGCGGGCTTGGGCAAATCGCCCCCGCTCGGCGGGTAAAACGTGGATCATAATCCAATCTTTCGGGGGCAAAGATCCGCCCATGAAATGGAAATGGCAGCCGCCGCCGCGCCAATTGCAAAAATTTTGCGCTATCAAACAACCCATAAAGAGCAACAACAGGATGGGCCAATTCCAAACCAACCCGTTTGGGCGATGCAAACCGGCTTTGCGACACCAATCCCAAACGCGGCCTGCGCGCCGCTGTTTGCGCGCTGCGCAATAGTTCGGCCATTGGCGTTGACGTTTCAGCCGCAGGCGCATCTGACAAAAACGCCTGATACAGGCCATCCGCCCCGCCCCAAACCTTACGCGCGAAAAATGCTGGATCCGATTGAAGGTGGCGCAGATGTTCATCATACAGAACAAATGGGCGCCCGCGGGGGTCAAATTCCGCCAATGTCAGGGACGGGGCAATATTCGGCGCGTATTTGCGCGCCATTGTCTGGAAATAACTTTCATCTGGAATCCAACTTTGCGCGAAAAATCGATCAATCCTGCTGCGCTGTGGATCCTCAAGGATCGCGCGCAGGGTTTGCGCCCGCAGGCACCACCATTGTTTGCCGATATGCGGCGCCAACCCCTGTGGCATTTTACGGGTCAGCCCCAGCCGGCGCTGCCATTTCACAGCGGCATTAAATAAATGCGGGCGGCCCAGAATAAAGCGCGGAAAGCGCAGGGTGAACCGCTCCCATTCAAGCCCGTCTTGCACCCAAGCAGAGTTTGGACCAACCGCATGGCTGTCGATGAAATCAACATCCGCATTCGCTGCCAAATGCGCGCGCAATGCTGCGGCCGATTTAATCGGCAGACAAGTGCCAGAGGTCAGCGCAATATGACCCAGATCAGGCGCCATTTCCAACATCACCTGCGCTGCGTCCTGTGTTGCGGCAACCAACCCCCATGATCCCCATTGCCCACGTTGGGTTTGGATCATCCGCGCCCGCGGTGCGTCTGCAATGGCATCGGTCAGTTTGTGCAGCTGCGCGGGCGGCGTTGTTCGATCGGCATGTATCACCAAAGGCACCGATGCCCGCACCCAATATTGCGCAACCTGCGCTGCGCGGGTCAGATCGCCATGCACCAACATAATAATACCAACGCCAGTCATACCCACGGCCCCCGTGACATCAGCCCCAACCGTTCCAATTGCTGCCAATCTTGCAGACAATGAGTTTCCTCATGCCATAAGATTTGCCTGCCAGTATTTGACGCATAGGCGCGGTATTCGGCACTTTGGGCATAATGTTGACGGCGGGCCAGCTCCTCGCTTGCCTTATCATCAAAGCTGGCAACAAATTTTGGGTGCAGCAGTAACCCTGTGGTCATTTCGCGCGGACCTGACCCATATGTTTTATTGCGCCCGCGCGGCAGCATCCGATGTGTTGAACTGACATAGGCATATCCACGCGCCCACCGCACCAGTGGGACCTTATTCAACGCGGGCGCCGCCCCAGGGTTTTGGGTAAAAAACGCTCGTTCCCGCACACCGCCCTGTATCCA
>JALQTR010000085.1 GCA_023260835.1 Paracoccaceae bacterium | reverse complement strand
GCGGCATCTGTGTCCAATCGCGCATCAACGGGGCCTAGCGCCTGAAACACCGCGCGCGCGGGCAGGGATTGATCGCCCAAATCCGCTGTCGCCACCGCCCCCGCCCCATCGGCGAAGGATGCGATGACCACAGCGCGCTGCGCCATGGCGGGCAGGATTGCCTGCGCCCCGCCCTGCAGATCCGTTTTGAACGACACCAGCAGCCCCGAATGATGGAACAGTCCGGTTTTATTGCGGTGGCAGGGGGCGGTGATTTGCACGCCCACTTGCCCATTTGGCATCGCGGATGCGTTCAGCGTGATGGTGCAATCCAAGCCCTCGGCCGCCGAAACGACTGTCCCCGCAAAGGCCAAAATAACACCGAAAATAAAGCGCCCAATCATCTGCACAGCCCTTTTGCCATCTTGTTTGAATTGGAATTAACACAGTTTGATATCTAACTCTAGGCTGTTCACGCGCAAGAAAAAACCCCGCCCATAAAGGGCGAGGCAAGTCAGGCCGCAAGCGGCCACAGGCAAAACTGTTTATATCAGGGGATCAGGCGGTCATTTCCGCGCGCAACTGTTGGCGCAGCAGATCAATCGGAACGGTCTTACCGTCGCGTTTAAAACACCAATAGGTCCAGCCATTGCAGCTGGGCGCGCCTTCCAGCGCGGCGCCAACCTGATGGATCGACCCGCGCACATCACGCCCGATCAGCGTGCCATCGGCGCGCACTTTCACGCGGTGGCGACCGTTCATCGACATCAGCTCTTCGCCCGGGCGCAGCATGCCGCGTTCGACCAGCTGACCGAATGGCACACGCGGTTCGGCGCGTTTGGACGTTGTCACGGACAGGGCCTCGCGGTCGTATTTGCGCACTTTGGCCAGACGTTTCTGCGCCACCTCGCGATACGCGTCTTCGCGTTCAATCCCGATGAAATCCCGGCCCAGCATTTTCGCAACGGCGCCAGTGGTGCCCGTGCCAAAGAACGGGTCCAGCACAACATCGCCGGGGTTGGTGGAGCCCACCAACACACGGTGCAACAGACCTTCGGGTTTTTGTGTCGGATGCGCCTTTTGGCCGTTTTCATCCTTCAGACGTTCATGCCCAGAACAAATCGGCATGACCCAATCGGACCGCATCTGCACACCTTCGTTCAGCGCCTTCAGCGCCTCGTAATTAAAGGTGTATTTCGCGCCTTCGGATTTCGACGCCCAAATCATGGTTTCATGCGCATTGGTGAACCGCTTGCCACGGAAATTTGGCATCGGGTTAGATTTGCGCCACACCACATCGTTCAAGATCCAATAGCCTTCGTTTTGCAGCGCAGTGCCAACGCGGAAAATATTGTGATAGGATCCGATCACCCAAATCGCACCATTGGGTTTCAAGATCCGCCGCGCGGCCTGCAGCCAATCGCGGGTGAATTTGTCATATTGCGCAAAGCTGTCGAATTGATCCCAGGCATCATCAACCGCATCCACCTTTGAATTGTCTGGCCGGTGCAAATCCCCGCGCAGCTGCAAATTATAGGGTGGATCGGCGAAAATCAGATCGACCGAATTTTCCGGCAAGCCATTCATCACCTCGATGCAATCGCCAGCCAATATCTGATTCAGTGGCAGCGCGGCGGCTGCCTTTTTGGTTTTTGTAATCGTCATCTTCTGCCTCTAATGCGCGGCGCTTTTGCGCTCTATGCTGTGGGCCTAAGATGATTCGAAAATGATTCGCCGTCAATTTCTTTTTTGAATCAGGATGTTATAAGTTTTTCTTGATACAAGATATTGTGTATGGGCTTGAACGAACGTCTATGGTGTGGGGTGACCCCTAGGCGCAAAAGCGCCGCTTTATGCGCGGCAGAGGGGTATCCGGCGTTCTTTTCCCAGCCATATCCGGGAAATTGATCGGCCAAATCAGCCATAATTGCGTCGCGCGCCGCCTTCGCCACAATCGATGCGGCGGCGATGGACAGTGATTTGCTGTCGCCCTTGATGACCGCCTGCGCGGGCAGGTCCAGACCCTTGGGCAATAGATTGCCATCGACCAGAACAAACCCCGTCGCGCCCAGACCCGCCACCGCCTGCACCATCGCCAGATGCGCGGCTTGCAAAATATTCATCTGATCAATCTGCTGCACATCCACATGGGCAATGCTGACCCGCGCGCTGGCATGAATTTGCGCGGACAGTACATCGCGGCGTTTCGCCGATAGTTTTTTGGAATCATCCAGACCTTCTGGAATATTGGCGGGGTCCAAAATCACCGCGGCGGCGGTGACGGGACCGGCCAGCGGGCCGCGGCCCACCTCGTCCACGCCAATGATGGTGTCATGCCCTGCGTCCAGCGCGGCCTGTTCATATGTGAAATCGGGCAATGATCCCTCCTTGCGATTTGCTGCGCATAGGGTAATGAGTTTTCCATGCGCTTTCAAATCCCTTCCCTTGCCGATCTGGCCCATGCGCCCTTTGATACCGTCATTGACGTGCGCAGCCCCGCCGAATTTGCCCAAGACCACATCCCAGGGGCGATCAACCTGCCCGCGCTGGATAATGAGGAACGCGCCAAAGTCGGCACGATTTACGTGCAAGAGGATCCGTTTTTGGCCCGCAAAATCGGCGCCGCATTGGTGGCGCGCAATGTGGCGGGGCATATTGAAACGGCTTTGGCGGATAAAACGGGGGGGTGGCGGCCGCTGGTTTATTGTTGGCGCGGGGGGCAGCGGTCTGGGGCCTTTACCACCATTTTGCAGCAAATCGGCTGGCGGGCGCAGCAATTGGATGGGGGGTATCAGACCTATCGCCGGGGGGTGCATGATCTGCTGTATCAAACCCAGCTGCCTTACCCGCTGATTGTGGTGGATGGCGGCACCGGCGTGGGCAAAACCGCATTGCTGGATGTGCTGCGCGACAAGGGTGCGCAGGTGCTGGATCTGGAAGGGGCCGCCGAACATCGTGGATCGCTGTTTGGCCGGATGTCCGATCGCCAACCATTTCAGAAGATGTTTGAATCGCGCATCGCCCAGGTTTTGGCCGCCTGTGATCCCGCCCGCCCCGTCTTTGTCGAGGCCGAAAGCAATAAGATCGGCCAGCTGATCATTCCACCCATGCTGTGGCAGGCCATGATTGCCGCGCCGCGCGTGATTATTGAGGCCCCGCTGAATGCCCGTGCCGCGTTTTTGGTGCAGACCTATCCGCAGCTGTGGCAGGATCCGGATATATTACGCGCGCGGCTGAAAACGCTGGCCCGATACCATGGGGCCGAACAGGTTGCCCTGTGGGATGGTCTGGCCGTGGCGGGCCAGTTTCAGGAACTGGCTGCCGATTTAATCCGCATCCATTATGATCCACGGTACCGCCAGCGCGACGGGCGCGTTTTGGCCAGCCAAACATTGGATCAGATCACCGATGTCAGTTTGCAGGCCCTAGCCGATCAGCTGCTGGCAATCGCGGATAAATCCTTGGATTGAACCCAGTCTGAATCCTGCGGCGCAAAGCGAAAGAAGCAGGCGCCCTGCTGCAGGTTGCGCCGCCAAAGAACCCAGGTCTGATCGTTGATATTTGGCAATACAGCAAAACCATCTGCAGTGAATGTGTGTTTGGGGTTCATCAAGGTCAGCTGACGTTCGAATTGCGATAAATCATCGGGCATATCCATATTGTTTTGGCCTGTCCAAAACGCCAAGAACGCATCGTTTTGTGACATCCGTCGGCCATTGCCCTGAAACATGATCAGCGGCATTTCCAACTGATCAAACACCGATTGTCCCAGCGCCAGCCGCGCGGTGAAGCTGCGGCTTTTGGACATCGCATCACTGACATCCTCGATGTAAAACACCACCGCATCACTCGCCGCAGGGCGCAATTTCAACCGCAGCGCGGTCCCATCTGGCAATTCCCACAGCTGATCAATGGCATCGGATGCCAAACTGCCACGCAGCAGGCGCAGACGTTGGCGGAAGGCGTCGTAATTTTGTGGCTCGGGCAGATCACCCGCATCGCGCAGGCGATCAAACAGCGCCTGCAGATCGGGGGCTTTGTCCAAAAAATCCCCATTTAGCCGCGTCAGCGTTTCAAACATTTGGTTGCGGCAGACCAATTTGCCGTTTTGTCCGAACACCGCAATCCCACCTGGCAGCACATTCAGCGCATAAAGCAGCGCCTTATGCCCCTGCGAATTGCGCACCTGTTCAGACATAATATCCGTCACATCCAATGCGTAATGCGCCACATTATCCCCGCGCGGCACAGAATGAACGTCAAACCATTGTGTCATATCCGCGCCGGCCGCGCACAGCCGGCGTTTGGGCAATCCGGATGCGCCCAAATGGGATTGCAGCAGCCCCTCTGCCCCTTGCAACGAAATATCCTGCATCGCCTGATTGGACCAAAGCAATTTCCCCTTGGCGGTGCTGAGCCAGGTTGGAAACGGCATGTTTTCCAGCACATCCGTTAGCTGGCGATTGCGCGCAGCCAACAGGATTGTGCTGTGCCGATCTGCCGCGCTGATCGTCGGTTCATCCAAATAGGCCCGCAGCAAGGGGCCATTCCATTGCAAAACCATCGCCCCATTATCGTCATCAATATCCGAAAACACCCGCAGGGATGGCACATTATTGACGGCCGATGGGCTGTGGGGCAAATGCGAAAACCGCTGGGCAAAAAAGCGTAAAAAGCTGTCCCAATCGCTGATCTGCATGCCCATCACGTCTTCCAACCGCGCGGCGGTGTGGCTGCGTTCTTGTAATTGGCCTGCTTCGAATATCCATGTCACCTGTGCCGCCTGTGATGCCAGATCATCTGGCCGCGCGGCCGGGCGTTTCGACACCCGCGTCAGGTGCAGAACCCAAACCAGCCCTGCCAGCGCCATGATGCCGAACAGGATAAGATATCCCCAAATCAAAAGATCTTGCATTCTATAAACCCACCAACTGATTAACCGATCGTTACGTAAAATTAGTTAATTCAACCCTAACACAAAGTTAAATTAACGGCTGATTCTCGCCCAATGCGCCGGTAGGCGCCTGAAGGCGGGCGCGTGGCCAATCGATTTGCACAATCGCCCCGCCCCGCCCGCGCCCCGCACCATTGGAAAATTCAATGCGCGCACCTGTCCGTTCCAACAGGGTTTTGGCAATAAACACGCCCAACCCCATGCCCTCATACCCTTCACGCCCGCGGCTGCGCGGCCCAGAGCGCGCCATAAATGGGTCGCCAAGCCGCGCCAAAACGCTGCTTGGATAGCCTGGCCCATCGTCCATAATCCGCAGCTTGATTATATCCTCATCCCAATTGGCGTCGATCCAGACCTCGGATCGGGCGAAATCAACCGCGTTTTGCACAAAATTGCGCAGACCGTGGATAATTTCGGGGCTGCGCTGAATGGTCGGGGGGTGGGTATCCTTGCCCAGCAGGCGAATATGAACCTGTTTGTCGCGGTCCATATGCGGCTCGGCGGCGGCGGTGATGACTGCTGGCAGGGGGGCGCTGCGCAGCTGGCGATCCTCTTTACCGGCGCGGCCCATGGCGCGCAGAATATCGCGGCAGCGATCCGCCTGTTCATTAATCAGCTGCGCATCTTCAGCCAGATCAGGGCGATCGGCCAAATCCCGGATCATTTCCGCCGAAGTTAATTTGATCGTCGCCAAAGGCGTGCCCAATTCATGCGCCGCGGCGGCGACAACCCCGCCCAAATCCGTCAGCTTTTGTTCGCGCGCCAGGGCCATTTGCGTGGCAGACAGCGCCACCGCCATATCGCGAATTTCCCCAGTCAGCCGCGCCAAATAGGCCGAGAAGAACAGCAGCCCAATAACAATCGCCGCCCAATTGCCCCAGATAAACATATCCGCCACGCGCAAAATAAACCCCTGCTGCGTTTTCAGCGGCAGATAAACCTGCGTCAACGCGGTGATGATCACCAACACCAACGCCCCCAGCAGCACCGTGGCACGAATGGGAAGCGCCGCCGCCGATGTGATCACTGGCGCCAGCAGCAAAATCGCAAATGGATTATGCAACCCCCCCGTCAGGGCAATCAGCATCCCCAATTGCAGCACATCAAACAAAACCAAACCAAAATGTTCCCGAACCCCCAGCCGTTTGGTGGCGGGATAAACAAATCCAGCGATTAAATTCACAATCGCCGACAGGCCAATCACCAGCAAACACAGACCCAGTTTCAGCTGCAGATCAAACGCCCAGGCCGCGCCCAGCAATGTGATCAACTGCCCAGCGATGGCAAACCATCGCAGCTGGACCAGCGATTGCAATCGCACCGCTTTGGGCTGCGCGCCCCGCGGGGCGTGATCAAACAGAAGCTCTTGCATGGGCTGCGCGCCTTTGTCGCTTGGGACGGGGCTTTGCCCCAGTTTGCATCAATGCTAGAAGGGCGCTGCGCGCTATGCAAGGGCGCAGATCTGTTCCCAATGCCCGAGGTTCCAATGCCCAAATCATCCCGCACCGCATCAAACCGTCTGTGGATCCCCGCGCTATTTGCTGGGCTGGCGCTGTTTTTGCTGGTGATGCTGGGGATCAGCACACCTGCGGGGCGCGATTTGCTGGGGCTGCGCGATGATGATCAATTTGCCCAGTGCCGCACAACCAAAATCGCCGGCGGGGCGGGCAGTATCGGCGGGCCGTTCACATTGCAAAACGCCAATGGAGAAACCGTCACGGATGCAGATGTTCTAACCAAACCATCGCTGGTTTACTTTGGCTACACCTTTTGTCCCGATGTTTGCCCGTTGGATACTGTGCGTAATGCCGATGCGGTGGATCTGCTGGCCGATGCAGGGCATCAGGTCACGCCGGTTTTCATTTCCATCGACCCAAAACGCGACACACCACAGGTGGTGGGTGAATTTGCCGCCAATATCCATGACCGGATGATCGGCCTGACCGGCACGCCCGAACAGGTAAAGGCCGCCAGCCGCGCCTATCGCACCTATTTCAAGGTCAATGATGATGGCAGCGACTATTATCTGGTGGATCATTCCACCTTCACCTATCTGACCCTGCCCGGGTATGGGTTTGTCGAATTTTTCAACCGCGACACCACCCCCGAAGACATGGCCAAGCAGGTCAGCTGTTTCATCAACAAGATGTAAAACGGCGCGTAATGTTTGACCCCCATGCCAGCTGTGGCTAAGTATACCACAGTATGGGATAATGTGGGGGCAGGCAGATGCCACAGGACAGCATGGAAATCGGGCCAGATAACACGCTTTTGCTGGTCGATGATGACGAGGCATTTTTGCGCCGTCTGGCCAAAGCCATGGAAAAGCGCGGCTTTGCGGTGGAAACGGCCGGATCCGTGGCCGCTGGCGTGGCGATCAGCACCGCGCGCCCCACGGCCTTTGCCGTGATTGATTTGCGCCTGCAAGATGGCAATGGGCTGGACGTGGTCGAGGTGCTGCGCGCCAAACGCCCCGATGCGCGGATCATCGTTCTGACAGGCTATGGCGCGATTGCCACCGCCGTGGCCGCGGTGAAAATCGGCGCCACCGATTATCTGTCAAAACCGGCTGATGCCGATGACATCACCAACACGCTGCTGGCCAAAGATGACGCCCTGCCGCCACCGCCTGAAAACCCCATGAGCGCGGATCGCGTTCGCTGGGAACATATCCAGCGTGTTTATGAACTGTGCGATCGCAATGTCAGTGAAACCGCCCGCCGGTTGAACATGCACCGCCGCACGCTGCAACGGATTTTGGCAAAACGCTCGCCCAAATAAAGGGGCAGCTTGCCGCGTGGGCCGGGGCTACACCTCTGAATTTTGCAGCAGAACCCCGCGCGATTCGCTGGCAAATTCACGCCGCCACAGCACGACAAAGGTGAAGACTGTGGCGCCGATCAGGGCCTCGGGTCCCATGATCCAGGCCAATGAACACAGGGCAAAATAAACCGATCGCAGCCCGCGGTTAAAGCTGCGCGCCGCGGTGATGTTGATCCGCCCCGCCTGCGCCGCCAAAGGATAGGCCGCTGGATCATCCACATCATTTGGCACCGCCGCCATCAAAACCGCGCAATAGCCAAACAGACGCAGCGACCAGACGAATTTCAAAAACCCGTTGGATAAGAACAGAATAATCACCAAAACCTTGATTTCCCAAACGATCAGCGGATCATTTTCCAGCGTCAGATCATTGGCCACGCCCAATAATTTTTCCGCATTCCCCAGCAGGGCCAATCCGCCACCGATGGCAATCATGCTGGCCGATGCGAAAAACGCCGCGCTTTGGCGCAGATTGCCGAGCACCTGACTGTCGAAAATGCGCGGCTGGCGCGTCACCATTTGATGCATCCATGCCATGCGATAGCGGGCCATGATTTTGGACACGGATGGCCGATGCTCGCCACTGTTTTCAATCCAAAATCCAATCCCCAGCCAAGCCAAGGTCAATAATACCAAGGCGCCCAGGTCTGTTGCAGAAAAAAATGCGAAACGGTCGGTCCAGCTCATGCGCGCCGCATACGGCATTGGCGGGTCTTTTGTCAAATTCATAACAAAATAACGGCTGCGGGCTGATAAAACACGGCCCTGCCGACTGAAAACCGCTTGCAAAACCGATAAATTGGTTATATTTTCTTACCAATATATCGGAGGATCCCATGCAACTGCCCGACCCAAACCCCGCCATCTTGGCCAAAAAAGCCGCGCTTGTGGCGCGTTTGCGCGATGTTTTGCCCGCCGATGCGGTGATCGAAGATCCGGCTGAAACGCGGGTTTATGAATGCGATGCGCTGACGGCCTATAAATGCGCACCGATGCTGGCGCTGCTGCCGCATGATACACAGCAGGTGTCGGATGCTTTGCGCATTTGTCACGAAATGGGCGTGCCGGTGGTGCCGCGCGGGGCGGGCACATCGCTGGCCGGCGGCGCGCTGCCAACCGCCGACAGCGTGGTTCTGGGCGTGGCGCGTATGAATGATGTCATTGAAACCGACTATCCAAACCGTTTTATTCGGGTGCAAACGGGCCGCACCAACCTGTCGGTGACCGGCGCTGTGGAAAGCGATGGGTTCTTTTATGCCCCCGACCCATCCAGCCAGCTGGCCTGCGCGATTGCGGGCAATATTGCAATGAATTCCGGCGGGGCGCATTGCCTGAAATACGGCGTGACCACCAATAACCTGCTGGGCGTGACCATGGTGCTGATGGATGGCCGCATTGTCACCATTGGCGGCGCGCATATGGACGCGGGCGGTCTGGATCTGTTGGGTCTGATCTGCGGGTCCGAAGGACAGCTGGGCGTGGTCACCGAAGCCACGCTGCGCATCCTGCCTAAACCCCAGGGCGCGCGCCCCATTCTGATGGGATTTGACAGCAACGAGGTCGCGGGCGCCTGTGTCAGCGACATCATCAAAGCCGGCGTTCTGCCCGTCGCCATTGAATTCATGGACCGCCCCTGCATCCGCGCGACCGAGGCCTTTGCCAAAGCCGGCTACCCCGATGTCGAGGCCCTGCTGATTGTCGAGGTCGAAGGGTCGGACGCCGAAATCGACGACCAGCTGGCCCGCATCAGCGCCATTGCGCAAACCCATAACCCGGTCGAGCTGCGCCAAAGCCGCAGCGCCGACGAAAGCGCCCGCATCTGGCTGGGCCGCAAATCCGCTTTTGGCGCGATGGGACAGATCAATGATTATATGTGTCTGGACGGCACCATCCCCGTCAGCCAGCTGCCCTATGTGCTGCGCCGCATTGGCGAGCTAAGCGCCGAATACGGCCTGGGCGTTGGCAATGTGTTCCACGCGGGCGATGGCAATATGCACCCGCTGATCCTGTTTGACGCCAATAAACCCGGCGATCTGGAAA
>JALQTR010000036.1 GCA_023260835.1 Paracoccaceae bacterium | reverse complement strand
ATGCATGATCTTGGTGGTGTCGATGCCGGTGCGATAGGGCATGATGTCGTTGCGCACTTTCAGCGCCATCACCACCTCTTCCAGCGCGGCATTGCCGGCGCGTTCGCCCAGGCCGTTGATCGTGCATTCAATCTGCCGCGCGCCGCCGGCCACAGCGGCCAAGGAATTGGCCGTCGCCATGCCCAAATCATTGTGGCAATGGGTGGCAAAGATCACCTCATCCGCGCCGGGAACGCGGTCGATCAGCATCCGGATCAAATCGGCGCTTTCGGCGGGGGCGGTGTAGCCCACGGTGTCGGGAATATTGATCGTTGTGGCCCCGGCCTTGATCGCGGTTTCCACAACGCGGCACAGATAATCATGTTCGGTGCGGGTGGCATCCATGGGCGACCATTGCACATCATCGCACAGGTTGCGCGCATGGGTGACGGTGTCATGGATCCGCACCACCATTTCATCCATTGTCAGGTTCGGAATGGCGCGGTGCTGTGGCGAGGTGCCGATGAAGGTGTGAATGCGCGGACGTGCAGCGTGTTTCACCGCCTCCCAGCAGCGGTCAATATCGGGTAGTTGCGCGCGCGCCAGCCCGCAAATCACCGAATTTTTCGAATTCTGTGCGATCTCGCTGACGGCTTTGAAATCGCCTTCGGATGCGATGGGGAAGCCCGCTTCGATGATATCCACCCCCATGTCGTCCAGCATTTGGGCGATTTCCAGCTTTTCATCATGGGTCATGGTGGCGCCGGGGCTTTGTTCGCCATCACGCAAGGTGGTGTCAAAAATTAAAACGCGGTCTTTGGAAGGTGCAGTTGTCATTTTGCTTCTCTTTATTGTCTCTCCTGGGGTGGTTGGCGCGATCAAGTCAGACCCTCTGAGCGGACGCGCCAGAATGGCACGCTCAGAGGCGGCTCAGCGATAGTAGGAGAGGCAGGGCGCAACCCATCACCCCCGCGCGGTGCGCAAGGTTCAAATCGGTGATATGGTGCAATGTCATCATGGGCTGCACTCTATACGCGCATGATCCTGAATGAAAAGTGCAAAAATGCGATTGGAGCGCGATAAGCGGGCGGCCCGCGGCTGTGGGCGGTGGGCCTGCCTTGATCTTTTTGCCCAGACCCCTATCTGGCCACCCTATGACACAGGCATTAATCATCGGCGCCTCGGGCGGGATTGGCAGCGCCTTGGCCACGCAGCTGCGCGGGCAGGGGGCGCATGTTACCACGCTGTCGCGGCGCGATGATGGGCTGGACATCACGGATGAGGCCAGCATCACCCACCATTTGACCCCGCTTCAGGGGCAGTTGTTTGATCTGATCGTGATTGCCACTGGGGCGTTGGAAATCGCAGGGGCCAGTCCAGAAAAGACCATTCGCCAGATCAGCGCGCAGGCGTTGATGGATCAATTTGCGGTGAATGCGATTGGGCCAGCTTTGGTGATGAAACACGCGCTGCCGCTGCTGCCCAAAGACCGCCGCGCGGTCATGGCGGCGCTGTCGGCGCGGGTGGGATCGATTGGTGATAACCGTTTGGGCGGTTGGTATGGGTATCGCGCGGCCAAGGCGGCGCTGAACCAGATGATCCGATCCACGGCCATCGAATTGGCCCGCAGCCATCCGCAGGCGATCTGTCTGGCGCTGCACCCCGGAACGGTTGCTACCGAATTTACCCGCAAATATCTGGGCCGTCATCCGGCGGTCCCGCCAACCGAGGCCGCGCAGAATATCTTGCGCGTTATTGATGCGCGCACAGCGGATGATTCGGGTGGGTTTTATGATTGGGCGGGAACCCCAGTTCCATGGTAAACCCTGCACAGCTTATCGTGGTTTTGGGGGATCAGCTGTCACTGGACAGCCCCGCCCTGGCCGCGGGCGATCCCGCCCGCGATCGCGTATTGATGGCCGAGGTCCTGGGCGAGGCCACATATGTCCCCCATCACCCCAAGAAAATCGCCCTGATCTTTGCTGCGATGCGCAAATTCGCCGATCAATTACGCGAAGCCGGCTGGCAGGTGGATTATACCTGCTTGGATGATCCGGATAATGCGGGCAGCCTTGCTGGTGAAATCCTGCGCCACAGCGTGGCGGATACACCTGTTCAAGTGATTGAACCGAGCGAATGGCGTGTTCGGGCGGACCTGCGCGCCCTGCCGCGCGATGTGGTTTTCCACACGGATACCCGGTTCATCAGTAATGTGGCAGAGTTTGCCGCCTGGGCCGAGGGGCGCAAAGCCCTGCGGATGGAGTATTTCTATCGCCTGATGCGGCGTAAAACCGGACTGTTGATGGACGGGGATGCACCCGTTGGGGGCGCATGGAATTTCGACGCTGAAAATCGCAAATCCCTGCCAAAGGGGATCAAATTCCCCGCCTTGCCTGAATTTCCGCCTGATGCTGTGACAGCCGATGTGCTGTATTTGGTCGAGGCACGCTTTGGCCAGAATTTTGGCGATCTGCGCCCGTTCAATCTGGCCACCACCCGCGATCAGGCATTGCAGTTACTGGATCATTTTATCCGTTTCAACCTACCGGTTTTTGGCGATTATCAGGATGCGATGACGGGGCGCGAGCTGTATTTGGCCCATTCTCTTCTGTCTTATGCGATCAATCTGGGGCTGCTATCCCCGATCGAGGTCTGCCAGCGGGCCGAGGCCGCTTTTCACGCCGGTAAGGCCCCCCTGAACGCCGCCGAAGGGTTCATTCGCCAAATCATTGGGTGGCGTGAATACATTCGCGGGATTTATTTCAGCCAAGGGCCGGATTACGTGGCACAGAATCAGCTGGGCCATACCCGTGCGCTGCCCCCGCTTTATTGGGGCGCGGGGACCGATATGGCCTGCGTGGGCCATGCGGTGGCGCAGACCCGGCGCACCGGATATGCCCATCACATTCAGCGCCTGATGCTGACGGGGAATTTCGCGCTGCTGGTCGGAATTGATCCGCGCGCGGTGCATGAATGGTATCTGTCGGTTTACATCGACGCCTTTGAATGGGTCGAGCTGCCAAATACCTTGGGGATGAGCCAATGGGCCGATGGCGGGGTTGTGGCGTCAAAACCCTATGTCTCTAGCGGGGCCTATATCAACCGGATGTCGGATTATTGTAAGGGCTGCGCCTATGACGTGAAAACCCGCGACGGCGCGGGGGCCTGCCCGTTTAACTCGCTTTATTGGCATTTTCTGGACCGGCATCAGGACCGATTTGGGCAAAACCCCCGCATGGGGCCGATTTACCGCCAGTGGCAGAAAATGGACCCAGATCGCCGCGCGGCCATATTGCGCAGCGCCGAGGGGATCTTGGCCAAGCTGGACGCGGGCGAGAGGGTCTGATGTTTTAAATCAGCCCGTGATCGCGAAACAGCTGGCGCAAATCCACCATGGCGCGGGCGCCGATTTGGGTGATGATATGGCCGGCGGCCAGATTCCCCATACGCGCGCACAGATCCAGTGTATGCCCTGCGCAGAGCCCCCACAGGAACGCACCGGCAAAAGCATCGCCTGCGCCTGTGGCGTCAATGATATCCACCGAATGGGTGGGAATGTGCTGCACCGCGCCATTATGGGCGATATGCACACCGTTTTCGGCATCTGTGCAGACAACCATATCAACATCAGCACCCGCGCGCATCAGCGCATGCGGCAGATCATCGCTTACGTACAGCGCGCAAAGCTCGGCTCGATTACAAAACAGCAGATCCACATGATCCTGGGCCAGCGCCAAAAAGGCGGCATGGTGGCGCCCCACGCAGAACGGGTCGGATAAGGTCAGCGCAATGCGACCGCCGCCTGCGCGGGTCGCGGCGATGGCTTGATCGAAGGCGGCGAAACTGTCTGGCCCGTCAAAACGGTACCCCTCCAGATACAGCCATTTTGCGGCAGCAAAATCCACATCGGTCAAATCCTGTGCGGCCAGATGTTCGGATGCGCCCAAATAGGTGTTCATCGACCGTTCCCCATCGGGCGTGACCAGCACGATGCAGCGGCCAGTTTCTGCCGCGCTGTCGGCTGCGGCCCAGGGGCCCAAATAGTCACAGCCTTGGGCGCGTAAATCATGGGCGAAAATCTGCCCCAACTGATCGTCGCGCACCTTGCCGATATAGGCGCCAGTGCCGCCCAGCGATGTCAGAACTGCCAGCGTATTGGCCGCTGATCCGCCGCTGATTTCGCGCGCCGGGCCAATCGCGGCGTAAAGATCGACCGCGCGATCCATATCAATTAACTGCATTACACCTTTTTGGATGCCCTGATCGTGCAGCATATCATCACCGCATTGGGCCAGAACATCCACCATGGCATTGCCAAGGCCAATTACGTCATAGGGTTGGGTCATGTTGTTTTTTCCTTGAATTGGCACAGATCGGCGATGGGGCAGGCGGGGCATTTGGGTTTGCGCGCCGTGCAAATATAACGCCCATGCAGGATCAGCCAGTGATGGGCATGGTGTTGGTAATCGGTGGGGATGTGATCTTCGATCGCGCGTTCCACCGCTTCGACGGTTTTGCCGGGGCAAATCCCGGTGCGGTTGCCGACGCGGAAAATATGCGTATCCACAGCCTGCGCTGGGTGTTGCCACCACATATTCAGCACCACATTGGCGGTTTTGCGCCCCACCCCAGGCAGCGCCTGCAATGCGGCGCGGGAATTGGGCACCTGGCCGTCATAGTCATCGACAAGAATCTGGCTCATCTTCATCACATTTTTGGCCTTTTGTCGGAACAGGCCGATGGTTTTGATGTGATCGGTCAACCCGTCCAGCCCCAGATCAAGCATTTTTTGCGGCGTGTCGACGATCTGAAACAGGGCCTTGGTGGCCTTGTTGACGCCCACATCGGTGGCCTGCGCGCTCAGCGCGACGGCAACCAGCAGGGTATAGGCGTTTGTGTGGTCCAGCTCGCCCTTGGGCGTGGGCTCTGCCTCGCGGAAGCGATCAAAGATTGCGCGGATGCTGTGGTAATCAAGTTGCTTTGCCATAGGGCCTGAATGCCCCAATCGCGCGCGGCGCGCAAGTGAATGCGCAAAATTCGGGTCGCTTTGCCGCGCGCCCCGCGCTAGCGTATGGTTGGCACAGCAGAATGAGGCCCCAGATGAGCGAAGACAGTTACCATTACGCCCTAATGCGCCGCGCATTGGATGTGATTGATGCCGCCGATACGCCGATTGATCTGGCGGCGCTGGCGGCTGAAATGGGCCTGAGCCCTGCGCATTTTCAGCGCCTGTTTTCACGGTTTGTGGGGGTGTCCCCCGCGCGGTATCAGCAATATCTGCGGCTGGATCACGCAAAGGCACTGCTGCGCGATCATTGCACTACATTGCAGGTGGCACAGGATGTGGGCCTGTCGGGCAGTGGGCGGCTGCATGATTTGTTTCT
>JALQTR010000033.1 GCA_023260835.1 Paracoccaceae bacterium | reverse complement strand
ATGGCAAAAACCAAATCAGGGCCATCGGCAAGCCGCAAGAATTATATGGCGGAGCTTGTCTGTGAGAGACTGACAGGGCTTAAAGCTGATAATTATATGTCGGCATCTATGCAGCATGGAGTTGAAACCGAAGCCGAAGCAAGACAGGCTTACGAGATCGAAACATTCCAGGCTGTCATTGAATGCGGTTTTTATATCGCTCCGGACATTGCGGAATCAGGTGCATCGCCGGATGGTCTTATTAATGAAGATGGACTTATTGAAATAAAATGCCCGAAAAAACCGCGGCCGAGCTGCGCGCCGATGGGTTTTTCATCACCGGCGATTTGGGCCGCATTGACGCAGATGGATATGTGCATATCGTTGGCCGTGGCAAGGATCTGATCATTTCTGGCGGGTACAACATTTATCCCAAAGAAATTGAATTGGTCTTGGACGATCAGCCCGGCGTCGATGAAAGCGCCGTGATCGGCGTGCCGCATCCCGATTTTGGTGAAACGGTTGTCGGCGTATTGGTGCCCAAAGCCGGATCGCAGATCGATTTGGATCAGTTGCAAACGGCCGTTCAAAAACAATTGGCACGGTTCAAACATCCGCGCAAATTGATCATTTTGGATGCGCTGCCGCGCAACACCATGGGTAAGGTGCAAAAGAACATCCTGCGCGAAGCCTATAAGGATATGTTCACCACATAATTAACATAATTAACATTATACAAATAATGTAATGAATTTAAAAGGCACCTATTTGGTGCCTTTTATCTGTTCAACGCCCTTCGAATTTGGCGCTGCGTTTTTCGACAAAAGCACTGACACCCTCTTTAAAGTCGCGCGTGCGGCCGGCCTCGCCCTGAAGTGTGGCTTCGACAGCCAATTGATCCGTCAGATTGTTTTCAAAACTGGCCCGCAGGGATTTTTTGATCCGCGCATAGGCTTCGGTTGGACCAGATGCCAGATGTGCGGCGCGCGCAGCCACATGGGCGGTGAAATCGTCATCCGCGATGGATTCCCAAATCAGCCCCATTTGGGCCGCGTCATCCGCCATAATTTTATCTGCAAACAGTGAAGCACCCATCGCCTTGGCCAACCCCATGCTGCGTGGCATAACCCAGGTGCCACCGGCATCTGGGATCAGGCCAATGCGCGCGAAGGCCTGCATGAAATATGCAGATTGGGTCGCAATCACCACATCCGCCGCCAGCGCCATATTGGCACCAGCGCCTGCGGCTGGCCCGTTAACGGCTGCAATAACGGGCAATGGGCAATCGATCATAGCATGGATCATTGGTTCATATTCATCGCGCAGCACGCGTTCGACATCCAATCCGCCTGCGGCACTGCCGCCCAGATCCTGGCCTGAACAGAACGCTTTGCCCGCACCGGTTATGACCACCACGCGCGCCTCGCTGCTGGCCCGTTTCACCGCGGCGGTGATATCGGCCCGCATCTGCGCATTCATCGCATTCATAACATCGGGCCGGTTTAATGTGATGGTCGCAACGCCATCTGTGACCACATATGTGATGGTTTCGAAATCAATGTTGGACATGGGACCTCCGGGCTGTTTTGGGGCAGTCTATCCGCGGTATTATAGCGCTGAACAGGGGCAACGCCGCGTCAATCTTCCAGAATTTTTTTCAGCCGCGCTTCTTCGTCTTTGCTCAGCCCCTTGGGGGCGTGATCGATGGTTGCTGCGCGGCCGCGCAAATATCCAATCCCGATTCCAAACGCGATCAGCAGCAGCAGCGGACCCGCCCACCACAGGATTTGATTGGCCCCATCCGTTTGCGGGCGCAGCAGCACATATTCGCCAAAGCGATCCACAATAAACGCAATGGTTTCCTCATTGCTGTCCCCGACCACCAGCCGTTCGCGCACCAAAAGACGCAGATCACGGGCCAGTTCGGCGTTGCTTTCGTCGATGCTTTCGTTGCGGCAGACCAAACAGCGCAGATCCTTTGAGATCACACGCGCGCGGGCTTCCAGTGCAGGATCGGGCAGAACCTCATCCGGTTGAACGGCGAATGCGGCCCCTGCCCCGATCCAGATGGCAAATGCGGCGATAATCAGACGGTGCATCATGCCGGTGTTCCCTTAGGGCTGCGCTGCCGGCGCGCCGATGCGGCGACACGGTAGCGCCGGTCCATCAATGAGAACACACCGCCAATGGCCATCAGGATCGACCCGCCCCAAATCCAATTGGCAAAGGGTTTGATATAGGTGCGGATGGTCCACCCGCCGCCATCCTGCGGATCGCCCACAACCACATAGACATCACGCAAAACACCGTTGTAGATCGATGCCTCGGTCGTGGGCATTTGCGCCACGGGATAGTTGCGTTTTTCAGGCGTCAAGGTGGCAATAAATTGATCCCCCATCATGACCTGAACCTGCGCCTGCGTGGCCGTGTAATTTGGCCCATTATGCGGCCCAACCGATTGAAGTGTCAGGGTAAATGCCCCAACGGCCCATGTATCGCCGATATTGACAACGCGGATATCCTCTTCCTCCCACGCGGTCAGTGTGGCGATGGCAAAGATTACGATCCCCAAACCGGCGTGGGCAATGGCTTTGCCCCAATCGGCACCGGGCAGCCGAAACAGGCGAATAATGCTGCCTGTGCGGCCTGTGCGCTGCCACAGATCAACCATGGCCCCAACTACCAGCCAAACGCCCAGGGCCACACCAATCGGACCCAGCAGTGTTTTTTCCGTTTGCACCGACCAGACCAGCCCTGCAAGGGCAATCGCCAGAACCGCCGCGGGGGCCAAGGCCCGACCCGCACGCGCCAGTCCTGCCCGTTTCCATGGCAGCACCGCGCCCAATGGCAAAATCAGCCCCAGCAGCGCATAAAACGGCACTACGGCGCTGTTGAAAAACGGCGGACCGACGCTGAGCTTGCGATCAAACAGAACCTCGGCCACCAGCGGCCAGATCGTGCCAACAAAGACCACAATCGCCGATACGGCCAGAATAATATTGTTGAACACCAGCCCGCTTTCACGGCTTACCAATCCGAATGCGCCGCGCGCCTGCATCACATTGGCCCGCAGTGCAAACAGCATCAGCGCGCCGCCGGTGAAAAAGGCCAAGATGCCCAAAATAAACACACCGCGTTCTGGATCATTGGCAAAAGCATGCACCGATGTGATCACACCCGAACGCACCAAAAACGTTCCAATCAGCGAAAAGCCAAAGGCCAAAATGGCCAGCAGTATGGTCCAAGATTTCAGGACTTCGCGTTTTTCAACCACAATGGCGGAATGCAGCAGCGCCACGGCCAGCAGCCAGGGCATAAAGCTGGCATTTTCCACCGGATCCCAGAACCAAAACCCGCCCCAGCCAAGTTCGTAATAGGCCCACCAAGACCCAAGGCCGATACCAATGGTCAAAAAGATCCACGCAGCCAAGGTCCAGGGGCGCACCCAGCGTGCCCAGGCCGCATCAACGCGGCCCTCCAATAGGGCGGCCACGGCAAAGGAAAACGCCATACTGAGCCCGACATAGCCCAGATATAAAAACGGCGGGTGGAAGGCCAACCCCGGGTCTTGCAGCAATGGGTTCAAATCCTGCCCGTCAAAGGGCGGAACCTCCATGCGCAAAAACGGGTTTGATGTGAAGATGATGAAGGCCAAAAACGCCACACCGATACTGCCTTGAATGGCTATCACGCGGGCGCGCAAACCGGCGGGCAAGGCCGCACCAAAGACCGCCGCCGCCGCGCCAAACAGTGCCAATATCAGCACCCACAGCAACATGGACCCTTCGTGATTGCCCCAGACCCCCGATATTTTATACAGCATGGGTTTCGCCGAATGGCTGTTCACAAACACCAAACGCACTGAAAAATCCGATGTGACAAACGCATAGGTCAGCGCGGCAAAAGAAACCGTCAGCAAACCAAATTGAGCGATGGCTGCGGGTTCCGCCAGCCCCATCCAGTTTGTCCACCGTTTTTGCGCCCCAACAAGGGGCACAACTGTTTGTATAATAGCCACAAAGAGGGCCAGAATAAGGGCGAAATGTCCAAGTTCAATAATCATGATGCATATATAACGCTGGCATGAATCAATTGCCAATCGAATTGCACCATTCACGTAGGGAAATCATGTGCCTGTTTGTCGCGGGTGGGACGATTGTGCGTCGATTAACCCCTGCAGTGCGGGATTATGATCTGTGACAGCTGGCGCGGGGCGCGGCGCAATGTCTTTTGCCATTCAATGGCTTTGGCCTGATGACGCGCGCCAAAATAAAAGGACACGATGACCCCCAACAGCCACCAAAGTGGCTCTGGCACCTGCGCCAAGGCCTGCATCCGCGCGGCAAACCACGGTGGAGAAATCATTGCTGCCGCGAAAAACCCCAATGTTGACAGGGCCAACATTGGGCGCGGCAGGCGGTTCAGCGCATCCATAACCCGATCAAACCCATGGGCTGGCCGATCAAATTCGGCGGCCAGTTGCGCCAAAGCCGCCGCCTGCATGTGCGCATCGCGCGCATCCTGCGCATCGGCATTTGGCCGAAAAATCTGGGCCGTGCGTTCAATTGCGCTGGCCCCGGGACCGATTAATCCTGTCAAAGCGTCCAATATTACACCCATTGTGCCACCCTTTTTGCAAATTCCTGATCTGTCATGTGAAACCCATGGGACAGAAACGACTCGGCCCGAGTGATCCAGCCCCCTTTGCCGCCCGATTGCCGGCGAATATATTTGCGCAAGATCGCCAAGGCGAAAATAGAAAATGCGCCTTTCAATGCTGTAACCGTCCAGAAACAGCGTTGGATTTGCGCGATTGGCAATCGCTGTGGCCTGTGCTGTCTGCGGCCCAATGAGGCCATCATCCGCGATACCATGCCCCAATTGTTGCAAAAGCCGCTGCAAAATAACAACCGATTGCCGCCCCATGTGAACATGGGCATCAAACATCACGGGATGCAGGGTGTCCGGCAAGGCCGCAATTTTGGGGCGCTGAAAATAATGCAGGATAAATAGGTCCCGCGCATCCGCGCGGCTGAGGGCGCGAATATCATCCACATCAATGGCCCCATCGTCATTGATATCACGCCCAAGGCCGCGCAAGGCCCGCAGACTGACGCCATATTGGGTTGCCCCGCCCGGATCATCGGGATCATCCACAAACCCGCCTTCGCGTGCGATGATCTTATCTGCGATGGATTGGATTGATTGGACCATACGTCACCTTTCATTTGGGGATTACGCCCATGAAAGGTGGTTTATGTCTGGTTACGGTTCAGAAAACGCAGCGCGCGCTGGCGGCGCAACAGGGGGGATTAGGTGTTCGGATCAACATAGACGCCCTGTTCTTTCAATGCGTCCACGACCTCTTTGGGCATATAGGTTTCATCGTGTTTGGCCAGAATTTCTGATGCCACAAACACCCCATCGACCAAGGAACCTGTCGCCACCATCCCCTGATTTTCTGCAAATAAATCCGGCACAACGCCGGTGAAGACCACGGGAATTGTGGCACCGCCATCGGTGACACGGAAGGACATTTCCATCCCCTGCCCGCGAATGATTGATCCCTCTTCGACCAAACCGCCAATGCGGAACACCTCGGTCGGCTGGGGCGGTTCTTCGGCGACCTGACTGGGCGAGCGGAAGAAATTAATACCATCGCGCATAGCATAGCCAATCAGGGCGGTGCTGATCACCAGGGCGATTGTCGCCAAGGCGATGACCTGTATGCGGCGCTTTTTCTTCAGTGATTTCATGGCCCACCCCGATTGATGCGATTTTGTGAATAAGTAGGAACGGTTCAGGCAAACCGCAAGGGGGCGTCATGCCGCAGTAAAGCGAATCTCTTGCCGCAGGAATTGCGTGGCACGGGCCGAAACACGGGCCGGATCACCGGTTGTCAGGAACAAACCGCCCTGCCCCTGCCCCAACATTTCAGGGTGGCGCTGCAGGTAATCCGCCAGACTTTCGGCAACAATATCCGCCTGAGAGTACACTTTGACATCGGGGCCAAGCGCATCGGCGAAAATCGCCTCCATCAACGGGTAATGGGTGCAGCCCAGAATGGCCGCATCAGGGCGCGGCATTTTTCGCAACAGCGCGTCCACATGGCTGCGCACCAATGCTTCGGCCAGTATCATATCACCGTCTTCAATCGCGTCGACCACCCCACCGCAGGCCTGCGCTTCGACATCGACCCCGATGGCGCGAAACGCCAATTCACGCTGAAACGCGCGGCTGGCAACGGTGGCTGGGGTGGCAAACAGCGCCACATTTTTCACCGCCACTTCACGCGGGGGGGAATTGTCGCCCCATTGCCGTTCGGTCAGCGCCTCGATCAGGGGCACAAACACACCCAGGCTGCGTTTATGTGGGGGTAGAAAGGATTCTTGCATCCGACGCAGCGCCGCAGCGGATGCGGTGTTGCATGCCAGCACCGTCAGATCGCACCCCGCATCCCACAGCCGCTGCGTGGCAGCCGTGGTCAGGTTATAGATGTCATCCATATCGCGCACGCCATAGGGTGCATGGGCGCTGTCGGCAAAATAGACGATGGGCAGGTCGGGCAGCCGTTTATGCACCGCATTCCATACGGTCAGCCCGCCCAGTCCCGAATCAAAGATGCCTATTGCCACGATCTGTTCCTGTCCTTTTGCGATATTTCGCCTCGAACTCGTACCCATAGGGCATGGGGCGAGTTCGTTCACTAGACAGGCTGTACGTCGTTTGGCGCAAAAAGTCCATCAGTCCCGCAGGATCGCCGCGGAATATGTCAAAGGTTTCAGGCGCCATCGGGGCGCCGATTGAAATGCGCACTGGTGTATCAACGCGGCGTTTGAATTCCTTGATCAAAAGCCCCATGCGCAATGAATAATGCAGATGACTGGCCAGTTGAAACAGGCGGCTGGTATGGCCATCAAAATAGATTGGCACAACCGTGGGCCGTGATTTTTAGATCATCTTTGCGGTAAAGCCGCGCCAGCTGGGATCCAGCGGCTGCGAAAACGGCTTTGCCGCGGTTGATACGGTGCCACCCGGAAAAATCCCAATCGCCCCGCCTTGTGCCAAATAATCCTGCGCCATGTTGCGTGTTTCGATATTGGCCATCTGCGCGGCGCGTGTGGGGGCAAAATCAATCGGCACCAGATAGTTGTTCAGCGTTTCGGCCTTTTTGAACACGGCATTGGCCAAAATCCTAAAATCCCCGCGGCGCTGCGCCAGAATATGGCCCAATGTCAGCCCATCCAAAATGCCATAGGGATGATTGGCGACCACCACCAATGGACCGGTTTGTGGGATGTTTTCAAAACTGCCCCGCATGACATCAATGGTCAGGCCAAACCGGTTCATGATGGCGGACCAAAAATCAGCGCCTTGGGCCATGTCATTTTCATACCCGCGCGCGCGGCGGATCAGGCCCAGCCGCCCAGTGCTGTTTTCCAACAAAGACACAAGCGCCTTTGCGCCAATGGATTGGGCGCTGTGCGAATAGGTAATGTCGCGCGCAACGGATCGATCAAGCATGTTTCACCTGCTGTTATAAGTCTGACGGATGTTTACCGTCAAAACCGTAACAGTTTTGTGAAATGCACGGGCGCTGGGGGACGGCTAGACCCCCAAACGCGCGCGCAGTTCAGCGCGTTTCTCGCGCGCTTCTTGCATCGCTTTTTCCTTTACGGGTCCAAAGCCGCGAATGGATTGCGGCAGCGCGGCCAAGTCTAGGGCAGCGGCCTGATCTGCATCCTGTGGAAGCGCGCGCAGCAGTTCCATGTCGGCCTCATAATCCTTGATCCATGCGCGTTCGGCGCGGCGTTCGGCCGTTTTGCCAAAGATATCAAATGGCGTGCCGCGCAGATGTTTCATCGCGGCCAACAGCGGAAACAACCGCGCGATCCCTTCGCCAAAGGCGCGTTTACGGGGGCGGCCATCGGTGTCTGTTCCGCCCAAAATGGGTGGCGCCAGATGATAGCGCAGTTTCAGATCCCCATCAAAGCTGTCTTGTGCTTTGGCTTTGGTTTGAAGTAGAAGTCGAGCAACCTCATATTCATCTTTATATGACAGTAGCTTATGGTATGAAGTTGCAACGGCCTCTTTCAGGGCCGGATCCTCAAACCTCGCCACGGCGCGTTCATATTTACGTGCCAAACGTGCCGATTGATAGGCCCGCAGATGATCCATGCGATAGGCAATTTTATCATCCAACGTGGCTGGCAAGGCAGCCGATTGCACCGGAATATGCGACAAGGCGGCATCTGGATCGGCAATCGCCCAGCGGCCCAATGTGAAGGCGCGCAGGTTGGCATCCACAGCCGCACCATTCAGGCGGATGGCGTCTTCGATGGCGGACAGGGAAATCGGGATCAACCCCTGCTGAAAGGACGCGCCCATCACCACCATATTGGCGAAAATCGTATCCCCCATGATGGCCAAGGCCAGCGCCGAGGCATCAAACAATGTGGCCTTTTCCTTCAACCGCGCCTGGACCGCCAGACACATCTGGTCATGCGGCAGGCGGAATTCGCGGTTGCGGGTGAATTCGCCCGTGACTACATCATGGCTGTTAACCACCGCCCCGGTGCGACCGCCGAAGGTCAGACCCAGCGTTTTGGACATGGCCGAAACCACCAAATCCCCACCGATCAGCGCATCCGCTTCGCCCGTGGCGACACGAATGGCGGAAATATCGCCCGGATCATTGGCAATGCGGCAATGCACATTCACCGCCCCGCCCTTTTGCGCCAGGCCGGCCATTTCCATCATGCCTGCGCCCTTACCATCCATCTGCGCCGCCTGCGCCAGTATCGCGCCCAACGTGATGACGCCGGTCCCGCCCACACCAGCAATCACCATATTCCAAGTGCCTTGGATTTGCGGCAGAGTTGGCATGGGCAGATCGGGAATATCCACCGATTTTCCGCCTGATTTCTTCTTCGGCTGCGCCCCTTCGACGGTGACAAAGCTGGGGCAGAACCCTTTCAGGCAGGAATAATCTTTGTTGCAGGCGGATTGATCGATCGCCCGTTTGCGCCCCAATGGGGTTTCAACCGGCACAATCGCCACGCAATTTGATTGCACCCCGCAATCCCCACAGCCCTCGCAGACATCCGTGTTGATGAAAATGCGCTGATCTGGGTCGGGAAATTTACCGCGCTTGCGTCGGCGGCGTTTTTCCGCTGCACAGGTTTGTATATACAGCAGCGCGGTTGTGCCGGGGGTTTGGGCCAAATCCTCTTGCACGCGCATCAAATCCGCGCGCGGGCTGAGCGACGCGTTTTGAGGGAAGGACAGGCCGGAAATATCCTCTTTCTCGTCATAAACGATGGCCAGTTTCGCCACGCCAAAGGCGGCCAGCTCTGCCGCGATGCGTTCGGCGCCTAGCCCCCCATCATTGGCCTGTCCACCCGTCATGGCCACCGCATCATTATAAAGCACCTTATAGGTGATGTTCACACCCGATGCGACCGAGGCCCGGATCGCCTGCAGCCCCGAATGGTTATAGGTGCCATCGCCGATGTTCTGAAATACATGGGCGCGGGTGGAAAACGGCGCCTCGCCAATCCAATTGGCGCCTTCGCCGCCCATATGGGTAAAGCCAGATGTATCGCGCCCCATCCATTGCACCATGTAATGGCAGCCAATACCGGCATAGGCGCGCGATCCTTCTGGAATTTTGGTGGACGAATTATGCGGGCAGCCTGCACAGAAATATGGGATTCGTGCAGCGATTTGCGGTGCGTTATCGGCACGGCGCGCTTCGCGCAGGGCGGCGCGGCCGGCCTGTATCGCATCGGTGATGCAGCCCTCATCCAGTAGAATATCGCCCAGCCGTTCGGCGATAAAGACAGGGTTCAAATCCGTCGTTGCCGGAAACAAGGCGCCTTGCGCATCCTGCCCGCCATAAATACGTGGACGATGCGGCGCGTTATAAAGCGCATCTTTGATTTGCCCTTCAATAATTTTGCGCTTTTCTTCAATAACGACAATTAAATCAAGACCTTCAGCCCATTCCTTCAGGCTGTCCATGTCCAGTGGGAAGACTTGGGCGATTTTATAGGTGGTGATCCCCAACCGATCCGCCGCATCGGCGTCAATGTTCAGCAAGGACAGCGCATGGGTCAAATCCAGCCAGTTTTTCCCCGCGGCGACAAACCCAATTTTGGCCCCCGCGCGCCCCATATGGCGCCGATCAATCCGGTTTGCCCGGGCAAAGGCCCGCGCCGCGTCCACCTTGTGGTTCAAAAGACGTGCCTCTTGATCGGTGGGGGTGTCTATCAGACGAATATTCAGCCCATCGGCCGGCAGATCAATTTCGGGCGTTGTAAAGCGGTGGCTATCCAAACTCGTTTGCACAACCGCACTGGTTTCAATGGTGTCTTTCATGGTTTTCACACCAACCCAACATCCGCTGAAACGCGACAAGGCCAAACCATACAGGCCTAAATCCAGAATTTCCTGCACACCTGCGGGGCTGACAATGGGCATATAGGCATCCATCAACGCCAGTTCAGATTGATGCAACACGGTCGAGCTTTCGCCCGTATGGTCATCCCCCATCGCGACCAATACGCCGCCATTCTGGGAGGTTCCGGCCATATTGGCATGGCGAAACACATCGCCAGATCGATCCACCCCGGGGCCTTTGCCATACCACAGGCCAAAGACGCCATCAAATTTGCCCTCGCCGCGCAATTCAGCCTGTTGGGACCCCCACAGCGCGGTTGCGGCCAAATCTTCGTTCAGGCCCTCTTGAAACCGCACATTGGCCGCATCCAGTTCCGCCTTGGCCCGTCGCATTTGCATATCCACCGCACCCAGCGGCGATCCGCGATACCCCGTGACGAACCCAGCTGTGTTAAGCCCCGCGCGCGCATCCAACGCCTGCTGCGTGATCATCAACCGCACCAGCGCCTGCGTTCCGTTCAGCAAAACCTGCGTTTTTGTCAGGTCGAATTTATCATCCAATGAAATGTCCTGAACTGTCATCCTCACCTCCCATGGGTCTGACGGGGTTGGCCATAACTTTGCCTATTTTTTAAATGATAGGTCACAAATTCTGACCTGTATAGGGGGCAATCGCATCTGCGCCCTTTACCCAATCGTCATATTCACCCATATATAAGGTAACAAAAGGATAGGTCTATGGATTGGGATAAGTTACGCATTTTTCATGCCGTTGCAGATGCAGGCAGCCTGACGCATGCTGGCGATGCGCTGCATTTATCCCAATCGGCCGTCAGCCGCCAAGTGCGCGCCTTGGAAGAAAGCCTGGGCACGACGTTGTTTCACCGCCACGCGCGCGGCCTGATTCTGACCGAACAGGGTGAGCTGCTGTTTGATGCCACGCGGTCCATGTCCAAACGGCTTGAGGCCGCATCCGCCCGCATCAAAGACAGCGAAGAAGAGGTGTTTGGCGAATTGCGCGTCACCACCACCACCGGATTCGGCTCGCTGTGGTTGGCCCCGCGATTGACGAAATTATACGAACGCTATCCCGATCTGAAGATTGATCTGATGCTGGAGGAACGCGTTTTGGATTTGCCCATGCGTGAGGCTGATGTGGCCATTCGGATGAAAGAACCCAGTCAGGCCGATCTGATCCGCAAACGCCTGATGGAGGTGCGGATGCGTCTTTATGCATCGCCCAAATACATCGAAACCCACGGCGCCCCCACCAGCCTAGAGGACATGGGATCCCACCGTCTGATCTGCCAAAACCCGCGATCCGCGCAGGTTGGTGCAGGCCTGTCGTTGGTGCAGCATATGCTGGCCTATCCGGTTGGATCGACATTAACGGTTAATAACTATTTTGGGGTTTTGCAGGGGGTTTTGCATGGCATCGGCATCGGGATGCTGCCCGATTATGTTGTGCAAGATTTCGACGGGGTGACACGCGTTTTGCCGGATGTCGAATCGAACGAAGTGCCTGTTTATCTGGCCTTTCCAGAGGAACTGCGCCATTCCAAACGGGTCGAGGCCTTTCGCAATTTCGTTCAGGATGAGGTCATCGCCCATCGCCGCAAGCTGCGTGATGCGCAAAGCCAATAATATCACCACGACAGCTATGCACTCAGCGCATAGGGGCTATGATGCAGTTGCGGCTTTTTTTTCTTGTTAGAAGGCAGTTTGCCTAATATGTGGGCGGTTGAAAGACGGTGATTGATTTTCTCATCACTTTCAACCTCCCTGTTGGACTACGGCCGAGCTTTGTCTCGGCCATTTTTTTATCCAATGATTGGCAGCTCAGGCGCCGCATCTGGAGAGAGTTTATCTGCGCCTGAAGTGGTGATGGCGTAATTATCCTCATGCACCAATACACCGCCGCCTGGCAGGGTCAGGCTGGGTTCTAACGTCATGACCATACCCGCACGCAGGGGTGTTTCGTCAGATGCGTTCAGCGATGGCCATTCGGTCAGCTGCAGGCCCAAACCATGCCCCATCCGGCCCACGCCAGACTCATCACCCATACGCGCCAAAACCCGATGCATGGCGGCAAATACATCACAGGCACGCACCCCATCGCGCAGCGCATCTGCCCCTGCGGCGGTTGCTTCGATCAGCAATTTATAACCATCTTTGACCTGATCCGACGCATGGCCAATGGCAAAATTGCGATCATAATCGCAAAAATACCCATCGCGCATCGCCCCAGTGTCCAGCATCAGCACATCCCCCGCAGCCAGCGGCGTATCATCCGCGGGTGAGATTACATCATCATATCCCCCAGCCCCCGCACCGCCAGCCAGATAGGGCACCCAATCTGCGCCCTCTTGCAGGCACAGCGATTGAAACCCGCCAAACACGCGGCGCAGCGACACGCCGGGCGCGGCGATTTCCCCAACACGATCAAACGCGCGCCCTGCAACCCCACAAATAGTGCGGATTTTTTCGATTTCTGCGGTGGATTTCACCATGCGCAGGCTGCGCACTATGCCAGCATCATCAACCAACCGCAGCGGCGCAATTTTCCGCTGTAGCGCGGTCAGATCATTCAGCGGCATTCGAATCAGGCTTTGTTGGCCCGATGGTGTGGCAATCGGGGCGCCATTTGCAACCTCGGTCAAGCAATCGGCCAACAGGCTGACCCCATCGTCCACAGGATCAGGCGCCGCCCATGTGCGAATATCTTGCACAATGGTTTTGGCCATCAAGGCCGCGCCAATCCCCGGAATAACCGCGATGGGCAAGCCAGAGGCGGGAATAACCAGATACCATGGCCGGCATGGGCTTTCCCAAAATTTGGTCATATATCCCGTGAAATACCGAAATTCAGCTTCGGTGCTGATCCACAGGGCGCCAAACCCATGCTGGGCCATCGCCTGCTGCGCGGCATGAACACGGGCCAAATATTCTGTTTTTGGAAAAACCATGATATTGCCCCCTAGGCTGCGGTTTCAGACAAAATGGTTAGAACCCGCGCATCAGCCGGCAAATCCGCCGCCATGGCCAACGCACCAGCAATTCCGGCGCCGCCAGATGGGCTGGTGGATAAATCCACCTTGGACAAGGGCGATAGAATGGCATCGGCCTCGGATTCGGTGATCAGCATGAAGGCATCCGCGTCAACGGCCAAACCATTCAGCGCAATGGCAGAGGGCGTTTTGCAATCCAGCCGCCCCATGGCGCTTTCGGGGCCGGTTGTATCGACGATAGCGCCCGCTTCAATGGATGCATAAAGCGCAGGGGCAAATTCTGGCTCGACCACAATGATCTGCGGCGCATCGCCCCAAATTTTGCGAAACATCCGCGCCATCGCGCCGGCCAACCCGCCAACGCCGGCTTGCAAGAAGATATGCGTGGGGGCCTGCGGCATTTGCTGTGCGGCTTCGGCGCCCATGACCAAATAGCCCTCCATCAAACGATGTGGCAGGTCCATATATCCGGCCCAGGAACTGTCGGACAGTAAGGTCCAGCCATTTTCCTGCGCCGCGCGCGCCGCGCCTTGCATCGATGCATCGTAATCATCGCCTTCACGAACGACATCAGCGCCCTTGTCGCGCAGGCGCTCGGCAAAGCTTTCGGGCACCCCTGCCCCCAAATACACAACGGCCCGCGCCCCAAATATGCGCGCGCCAGCGGCCACGGACAGCCCGTGGTTCCCGGCACTGGCTGTAACATATGTGCGCCCAGCAAGAGCCGTTGATAAATCGGCTGCCCCCGTTTGCTGGGCCTCATGTGCAATCACATAGGCCGCGCCAAGCGCCTTGAAACTGCCCAGCCCCATGCGGGGGCGTTCATCCTTGACCCACAAAGACACGGCATCGGGCAAAACCCCATCCACCTCGGACAGTGGCGTTTGCGCGTGAGCGGGACAGGCAGCAAGCAGGGCCAGTGGGGCCTCAACTTGATCGCTGGGCATTGGCACATCTTTCAAGGATGGCAGCCCTTGGCCTCGATATGGGTTTTGGATCATTTTCATGGGCCGTGGTCCTTTTTTTGTCTTGCTACAATTTGGCGCCACTGAACCTGCGATCGCAGATGCCGTCAACCCCATGGGAGGCAGACAGGGCAGACAATTGGATTTTTCATAGCATGGCCCTTTCATGCGACAAAATTCTGCCCTAAAAGGGGCGCAACAGATCATCAGGGCCACGCCCCCCAAAACCTCAGGACTGAAATTCCATGACCGATCCCGCCATCACGCCCGAAGTTATCGCCGCCCATGGGCTGAGCGATGATGAATACGCCCGTATTTTGGAGATTATTGGACGGGATCCAAATTTCACCGAATTGGGTATCTTTTCGGCCATGTGGAACGAACATTGTTCCTATAAGTCATCGAAAAAATGGCTGCGCACCCTGCCGACCACTGGCGCACAGGTGATCTGCGGCCCCGGCGAAAACGCAGGGGTTGTTGATATTGGCGATGGTCAGGCGGTTGTTTTCAAAATGGAAAGCCATAACCACCCGTCCTATATCGAACCCTATCAGGGGGCTGCCACGGGTGTGGGCGGTATTCTGCGCGATGTGTTCACCATGGGGGCGCGCCCAATCGCGGCAATGAATTCGCTGTCGTTTGGGGAAAAGGACCATCCCAAAACGCGCCAGCTGGTGCATGGCGTGGTAGAAGGCGTGGGCGGATATGGCAATTGTTTTGGCGTGCCTACCGTGGGCGGCGAGGTGCGGTTCCACCCTGCCTATAACGGGAACTGCCTTGTGAATGCCTTTGCCGCCGGGTTGGCCGATGCGGATAAGATTTTCTATTCCGCCGCATCGGGCGTTGGGATGCCAGTGGTGTATCTGGGCGCCAAAACGGGCCGCGATGGGGTTGGCGGGGCCACGATGGCCAGCGCCGAATTTGATGAAACGATCGAAGAAAAGCGCCCCACGGTGCAGGTGGGGGATCCCTTCACCGAAAAGCGCCTGATGGAGGCCTGTCTGGAACTGATGCAAACCGGCGCAGTGATTTCCATTCAGGACATGGGCGCCGCGGGCCTGACCTGTTCGGCCGTTGAAATGGGCGATAAGGGCGGATTGGGGATTCGTCTGGATCTGGACGCTGTGCCACAGCGCGAGGCGCAGATGACTGCCTATGAAATGATGCTGTCCGAAAGCCAAGAGCGCATGCTGATGGTTCTGCGCCCCGAAAAAGAATCCGTCGCTCGCGCCGTATTTGAAAAATGGGATTTGGATTTCGCAATTGTTGGTGAAACCGTGGCCGAGGATCGGTTTATCATCTGCCACAAAGGCGCGGTGGTTGCCGACCTGCCACTGTCGCAGCTGTCTTCGCAGGCGCCTGAATATGACCGCCCATGGGAACCCACCCCACCGGCGGCCCCGCTGGAAGATGTGCCACAGATTGATCCCATCGATGGGCTGCGGGCACTGCTGGCATCGCCCAATTATGGATCCAAGGCGTGGGTTTATGAACAATATGACACGATGGTCATGGCCGACACGATGCGCGCACCGGGCGCTGGGGCGGGCATCGTACGGGTGCATGGCACCGGTAAGGCACTGGCCTTTACATCGGATGTGACCCCCCGCTATGTGCGCGCCAACCCTGTCGAGGGCGGCAAACAGGCCGTGGCCGAGGCGTATCGCAACCTCTGCGCTGTTGGTGCAAAGCCATTGGCCACGACCGACAACCTGAACTTCGGCAACCCCGAAAAGCCCGCCATTATGGGGCAATTCGTTGGCGCAATCGAAGGCATCGGCGCCGCCTGTTTAGCATTGGATACCCCCATCGTTTCGGGGAATGTGTCGCTTTATAATGAAACCGATGGCGAGCCGATTCTGCCCACCCCTACGATTTGCGCGGTTGGTCTGATTGATGATGTGGAATTGGCCATCACCGACACAGCCCGCGAAGGCCATGTGGCGCTGGTTCTGGGGGAAACAACGGGGCATTTGGGTCAATCTGCCCTGCTGGCCGAGGTCTTTAACCGCGAAGACGGCGATGCACCTGCCGTTGATTTGGACGCAGAACGCAAAGCCGGTGATTTCATTCTGGCCAACCGCGATATGATCCGCGCCTGCACCGATCTGGCCGATGGCGGATTGGCGATCGCAGCCTTTGAAATGGCCTTGGCGGGCGACGTCGGGGTGGTTCTGGACAGCGATGACACACCAACCCTGTTTGGTGAAGATCAGGGACGGTATTTGATCGCCTGTAACTTTGATCAGGCCGAGGCCCTGATGGGCGCGGCTGCCGCTGCAGGTCTGCCATTGCAAACCGTTGGCCGGTTCACCGGCGATCAGGTCAGCTTTGGCGCCAGCGCAGCTGCACTGGCGGATCTGGCGCAGACATTTGAAACCAGCTTTGCCAGCCATTTTGATGCATGATTGCGATGCGGCCCTTGCAAGGGCCGCCCCGCACCCCTAGCTTAGCCTTAATGACAAACCAAAGGGTCTGAACATGGCAATCACCGCGCAAGAAATTTACGATCTTCTGCATTCTGCATTTCCAAACGGTCAGGTGACTGTTGAAGGCGATGACGGACAGCATTTTGCCGCGCAGGTCATTGATGACAGCTTTCGCGGCAAAAACCGCGTGCAACAACAGCGTGCAGTCTATGCCGCGCTGAAGGGCAAGATGGATGGGCCAAATGGCGCATTGCATGCCCTGGCCCTGACCACCAAAGCCCCAGAATAAACCAACAACCCCAAGGACACCGACATGAGCAATGCCGCAGACCGTATCCGCCAAGACATCACCGAAAATGACGTTGTGCTTTATATGAAAGGCACCAAAGAAATGCCGTCCTGCGGGTTTTCCAGCCGCGTTGCAGGGGTTTTGAATTACATGGGCGTGTCATTTAAGGATGTGAATGTTCTGGCCGATGATGACATCCGCCAAGGCATCAAGGATTTTTCGGATTGGCCAACCAGTCCACAGCTGTATGTCAAAGGTGAATTTGTTGGCGGTTGTGACATCATCACCGAAATGACCCTGTCAGGTGAATTGGACACATTGTTTGATGACAATGGCGTGACCTATGACAAAGATGCCGCAAATAAAATTCGCGAAGCAAACACCTGATTACAGAATATAAAAAACCAAGGCCGCCATTTCTGGCGGCCTTTTTTATTTTGCCACTTGTTCCGCAAGCGTTCGAATTTCCTGTAGGCTGGCAAGGATGTCTTGCAGCAGATCATTGGCCGATGTGGTGTTCGCACCCGAGGCCAGCAGCGCACGGTATTTATCCGCGACAATCAGCGCGGAAAACAGCAGCAAACGCGCCTCGGACAATTGTCCAGACCCTTGAAGAATGGTCTGTGCTTCGGCATCCAGCAGCGCCGCCGCGTCCTGCAAGGCCTGCTCTTGCCCGTCTTCGCAGGCCATTTCATAGGGGCGATTTCCGATTTTGAAACGCAGCTGGGCCATCACTTCTCTCCTTGGGCGGATTGCAGGGCAACATAAAGCGCAGCCAATTCAGCGCGCATGCCATCTTGCTGGGCGCGCAAGGCGCGCAGCTCGGCAAAGGCCTGACCCTGCGGGTCAGATGCTGCCTGCATATCAGATAAGGCACTGCGCAATTCCTGAACCGATCCATCAAGATCAGCAAATTGTTCTTCCAACGCCTGAAGCGCCGCTTTGGTTCGGGCGTGGTCCTTGCGGGCCTGCCCAAGGGCAATGATTGTTTTGGAAATTTCAATCTGAATTTGCTGTAATACTGTATCTGACATTGCAATCTTCTTTAAGCCTGACCAAAATTTGGACATATCTTAGTTTGTTGAAAACTGCCCGCTAACAAACGAACATTCAAGCAAAAAATACCAATCAAATTCAGATTTCATCCCCAAAGCTGCGAATTATTGATGGCCAAAGGCCCCCTTGTCCTTGATATTAACGCCAAGGGTGGTATGGGGATGGCAACTTGCCAAAAACACTCAAAGGAAGCCAGCTCGTGGATATTTCTGCTCTTCGTTCGAACCATCCTGACCATTGGAACAAAGCCGCCGCCATTCGCACATTAACACTGGATGCAGTTGCTGCGGCAAATTCAGGCCATTCTGGCATGCCCATCGGGATGGCGGATGTTGCGACTGTGCTGTTTGAAAAGCATATGAAGTTCGACCCCAAGGCCCCCCTATGGCCAGATCGGGATCGGTTTATCCTGTCAGCAGGCCATGGGTCGATGCTGATCTATTCGCTGCTGCATCTGACCGGCTATACCGATATGACGCTCGATCAGGTGAAAAACTTCCGTCAGTGGGGGGCGATTACTGCGGGCCATCCAGAATTTGGCCATGCAGCAGGGGTTGAAACCACCACCGGGCCTTTGGGGCAAGGGATTGCCACCTCGGTTGGGTTTGCCATGGCCGAAGAAATCCAGCGCGCCAAATGGGGCCGTAAAATTGTTGACCACCACACCTATGTCATCGCGGGGGATGGCTGTTTGATGGAAGGTATCAGCCAAGAGGCGATTGCCTTGGCTGGGCGCCACAAACTGTCAAAGCTGATTGTTCTTTGGGACAATAACAACATCACCATCGATGGCCGGGTTGATCTGTCCTGCAGCACCGATCAGGTGGCGCGCTTCCGCGCGTCGGGCTGGGATGTACAGGAAATTGACGGGCATGATCCCGTGGCAATCGATGCCGCGATCACGGCGGCGAAAAAGACCGACACCCCATCGATGATCGCCTGTAAAACCCATATTGCCTTGGGTCACGCGGCGCAGGACACATCCAAAGGCCATGGCGCGCTGACCGATGCCGCGCAGCTGAAAGCCGCAAAAGACGCCTATGGCTGGCCCTATGGCCCGTTTGAAATTCCGCAGGATGTGCGCGATGCCTGGGCCGCAATCGGCGCACGCGGCGCATCCACCCGCGCGGATTGGGACGCGCGCTTTGCCGCGCTTTCGGCCACGAAACAGGCCGAATTTACCCGCATCTATGATCGTGCGGCGCCAAAACGCCTGCCCGCCGCGATCCGCGCGCTGAAACGCGCCGCATCGGATGCCGCGCCCAGTGTTGCAACCCGCAAAGCATCGGAAAACGTGCTGGCCGCGGTCAACCCAATTCTGCCCGAAACCGTGGGCGGGTCTGCCGATTTGACCGGATCCAACAACACTAAAACCGCTGATCTGGGCGTGTTTGATCTGGACAATCGCGGTGGGCGTTATGTTTACTGGGGGATCCGCGAACATGGCATGGCCGCCGCCATGAACGGCATGGCCCTGCATGGCGGTATGCGCACCTATGGCGGTACATTCATGGCCTTCACCGATTATGCGCGCCCCGCGATGCGTTTGGCGGCGCTGATGCAAATCCCAACGGTGTTTGTGATGACGCATGACAGCATCGGCCTGGGCGAAGATGGTCCAACACACCAACCCGTGGAGCATCTGGCTATTTCCCGCGCCACGCCCAACACCTATGTCTTCCGCCCTGCGGACACGGTGGAAGTGGCCGAATGCTGGGAGGTCGCCCTGACCGCGCAATCCACCCCATCCGTTCTGGCCCTGTCACGGCAAAACCTGCCAACTGTGCGCAAAGCGCACACCAGCAAGAACCTGTCGGCCCAAGGTGCCTATATTCTGGCCGAGGCCGAGGGCAAACGCCAAGCCATCCTGATCGCCACCGGGTCCGAAGTGGAAATCGCCATGGCAGCGCGCGATCTGCTGCAGGCACAGGGGATTGGCACCCGCGTTGTGTCCATGCCCTCGATGGAGCTGTTCGCCACTCAGCCCGAATCCTATCGCAAACGGGTGCTGCCTGCAGGTCCTGTGCGTGTCGGGATCGAGGCCGCAATGCGCGCAGGCGGCTGGGATCGCTGGCTGCTGGGGGAACGCGGGCGCGAAGCCAAGGCCGGTTTCATTGGCATGGACAGCTTTGGCGCCTCGGCACCGGCAGAGGTTCTGTATGAAAAATTCGGCATCACCGCCGAAGCGGCCGCCGCAAAGGTGAAAGAGCTGTTGGGGCTTTAAGTTGCGGCAACGGTTGTAAGAAAAGGGGGCGGTCCATCGGGCCGCCCTTTTTCACAGGTTCACCTTGGATAAAACAGTGGTCAAAATAGACCCGCAAACCATTGCAATCAGGGCATAAAGTAAAATTTCCACAAACGCGGTCAGCCCTGTGATACTGTTGCCAAACTGGCTTATCATCTGCACCAGATGTTCTGGGGTGTGCCACCCCATTTCGGCGCTGGCATGCACCAAAATCGATCCGCCCACCCACAGCATCGCCGCAGTGCCAATCACCGTCAATCCAGATAACACCCGCGGCATCATCTGCACCAAACCGGCCCCAAACCGGCGGGTCAGCCGCCCTGCCCCGTTTTGCGCCAAATAGAGGCCCAGATCATCGGCTTTGACGATCAGGGCGACCGATCCGTAAACCGCCACGGTGATCATGACCGCCACAAGGGCCAAAACAGCGGCCTGAAACCCGATGGACCCGGGCGGCAGGCTGGCCAAGGCGATGGTCATAATCTCTGCCGATAGGATGAAATCCGTCTTGATCGCGCCCTTAACCTTTGCCTCTTCCAGATGGGCCGCATCGGTGTGGGCGGCGCCCTCATCAACATCATGGGTTACAAGCCCCAAAGCCGACAAAACCTTTTCCGCGCCTTCATAACATAAATAAAGACCCCCAAGCGCCAGCAGCGGCGCAATCGCCCAGGGCGCAAATGCCGCCAGCAAAAGCGCCGCGGGCAGCAGGATCACAAGTTTATTGATGATTGATCCACGGGCGATGCGCCAAATCATCGGCAATTCGCGCGCCGGTGCCAGCCCATGCACATATTTCGGTGTCACCGCAGCATCGTCAATCGCCGCGCCTGCGGATTTGGCGCCCGATTTCAGCGCCGCCGCGCCGATGTCATCCACCGATGTCGCGGCCAGTTTGGCCAGCGCGGCAACATCATCCAAAAGGGCCAATAATCCGCTCATGCGCTCTCCTGTTATCTTTGTAACCAACCTATTGGGGAATGACCTGCTTGCCAAGCACAAGCTGTGGGGGCAGGTTTATCGCTAACATCATTATTTGGGGTCGATTTGGGGTTTTGCGATTGCAGATATCCTTGTATCAGGCTGAAAAATTCAACGCATTAAGGAGAACATCCTATGACGGTCACAGTTGGCATCAACGGTTTTGGGCGCATCGGTCGCTGCACATTGGCGCATATTGCGGAATCCGCGCGCGACGATATCCGCGTGGTGAAATTGAACGCCACAGGCCCGATTGAAACCAGCGCGCATTTGCTGCGTTATGACAGCGTGCATGGCCGTTTTGCCGGCAAGATCACGATCAATGGCGATAAGATGGATGTGGGCCAGGGCGAGATGCAGGTGTTTTCCACCTATAACCCTGATGAACTGGATTGGTCCGGCTGTGATGTCGTGCTGGAATGCACCGGTAAATTCAACGATGGCACCAAAGCCGATGTTCACCTGCGCCAAGGCGCGAAAAAGGTGCTGATTTCGGCGCCCGCCAAAAACGTGCAAAAAACCATTGTTTACGGTGTGAATGATGCGGATTTGGCCGCCGGCGATACGATGATTTCCAACGGGTCTTGCACCACCAACTGTTTGGCCCCACTGGCCAAAGTACTGCACAATGCGATTGGCATAGAAAGCGGTATCATGACCACGATCCACAGCTACACCGGGGATCAGCCCACGCTGGATCGTCGTCACAAAGATCTGTATCGCGCCCGCGCCGCCGCCATGTCGATGATCCCCACATCAACCGGCGCGGCCAAGGCCTTGGGCGAGGTGCTGCCCGCCCTGAAGGGCAAATTGGACGGCACCGCAATCCGTGTCCCCACCCCAAATGTCAGCGCGGTTGATTTGACCTTTATCGCGGGCAAATCCGTAACCGCCGATGATGTGAACGCCATCGTGGCCGAAGCCGCCGCCGGCGCGATGAAGGGCGTTTTGGGATATGATCCCGAACCCAAAGTGTCGATCGATTTCAATCACACCGAAGAATCATCCATCTTTGCGCCGGATCAAACCAAAGTCACAGGCGACCGTTTGGTGCGGGTTTTGGCGTGGTATGACAATGAATGGGGCTTTTCGGCGCGTATGGCCGATGTGGCCGTCAAAATGGGCCGCATGGGATAAGACCCCCAGCCTGTCAGATACGCAAAACGCCCGCCAAATTGGCGGGCGTTTTTTGTTTTGGTACGGGCGTTAGGTCAGCCGTTCAATCAGCGCCTTATTCACCGCGGGGGTGACAAATTTCGACACATCCCCCCCCAGCCGTGCGATTTCCTTCACCAATTTTGATGCAATCGCCTGATGACGTGCTTCGGCCATCAAAAACACCGTCTCGACCGAGCTGTCCAATGCGCGATTCATCCCAACCATCTGAAATTCATATTCAAAATCGGCAACAGCCCGCAGGCCGCGCACGATGACCTGGGCGCCGACCTCATGCGCGCAATCAATCAGCAGGTTTTCGAATGGATGCGGCACAATTTCTGTGCCGGTTTCTTTGGACAGTTCTGCGCATTCGGCGGTGATCATGGCCACGCGCTCTTCCAAAGAAAACAATGGCCCCTTATCGCGGTTGATGGCCACACCGATCACCAACCGATCAACCAGCAGGGCCGCGCGGCGAATGATGTCAATATGGCCCAAGGTAATTGGGTCAAAGGTTCCGGGATAAAGCCCAACGCGCATATCTGCCCCCATCAGTTCAAATTCATGCTGCGCACGCAACATTATTGCGCGGGCAAATGCAAGCAGGTTTTCGATCCGGCGATTAATGCCCCATAATCATGCCCTGCAGGGCGTCCTTTTCCATCGACAGCTGATCCAGCCGCGCCTTGACCACATCACCGATGGAAATGAGGCCAACCAACACATCATTATCCGTCACAGGCATGTGGCGAAACCGGCCTTCGGACATTTTTTCCAAAACCGCATCCGTGCTGTCCCCCGGCGCAGCGCAAACGGGGGATTTGGTCATATAATCCGACACGGGGGAAGACAAACAAACCTGTCCCTTGGACCCAAGCGCCCGAATGATGTCGCGTTCCGATAAAATCCCATCGGCGGATTTGCCATCCTGACTGACCACAACCGCCCCGATTTTTCGCGCACACAGCAGCGCCACCGCGTTCGACATTTCTGCCGAGGGAGAAATTGTAACGACCTCGGCCGATCCTTTGGATTTTATGATTTGCTGCACCAGCATAACGCGCCCTCCGTGATGACTATACGATCCTAGGTTCCGCGCAAACCACCTTATCTGTCAAGAAAAAGCTGCGGCCGCTTCCAAGGCGCGGGTTTGCGCGCGCATTTCATTGACCAACATTGTGGCCAGACGGTTCATCCGTTCAAGCCGGCGATCATCATCGTGGCGCACCAGATAAAAGCTGCGCGTCAGAGCAAAGGCCTGAGGCAGAACGCGGCGCATTGATGGATCACTGGGCAGAGCAAAATCATGCACAATGCCAATCCCTGCCCCCTGTCGCAGCAGGTTAAACTGAACCGCAGCCGAATTGGATGCCAGCGCCACACGCGACAGGCCCAAATCGGCCATATAATCCAATTCTTTATCGAAAATCATGTCGGGGATATATCCGATCACACGATGATGATGCAGATCATCCAGCTTATCCAGCGCCGACGCATTGTCCAAATAGGCCGCAGCGGCGGCAAAATGCAGCTGATAATCGGTGATTTTCTGCACCGACAGACGCCCAGCACTGGGCGGGCTGACGGTGATGGCCATATCAGCCTCGCGTTTGGACAGGTTCACAACCCGCGGCAGGGCCACAATCTGAATATCCAAATCAGGGTTTTGTGCACAGATCTGGGCGCAGACCTGCGGCAGCAGGAAATTGGCACATCCATCGGGCGCACCAATGCGCAGCTGCCCCGACAAGCGATCCCCGCCCTCGCCGGCCAGATCGTCCTGCGCCGCTTGCATGGCCTGTTCGGCGCGCAGCGCGTGGTCCATCAGGCGCTGCCCTGCCTCGGACAGGCCATAACCTTGTGGGGATTTGGCAAACAGCGGCGTTCCAAGGCGCATCTCCAGCCGCGCAATGCGCCGGCCAGCCGTTGCCGGATCGATCTTTAACGCCCGCCCCGCCGCGCTGAGGCTTTCGCCCCGCGCCACGGCCAAAAACACCCGCAGATCATCCCAAGAGTCCATCTTGACCACCTTTGCAAAAATGCAAAACCTTTTTGCCATATTTCGCCTGTTACAGGAAAAATTGCAAGACTAACATGATCGCAATCACAGTCAGGAGGATTCCCATGCAAGAGCTTACCCATTACATCGGCGGCGCCCATGTCAAAGGCACATCCGGCCGTTTCGCCGATGTCTACAACCCCGCAACCGGCGAAGTGCAGGCAAAATGCCCGCTGGCCAGCGTTGATGAACTGAACCACGCGGTCGAGGTTGCCGCCGCCGCGCAGCCCGCATGGGCCGCTGTAAACCCGCAGCGCCGCGCGCGGGTGATGATGAAATTCGTCGATCTGCTGAACCGCGATATGGACAAACTGGCCGAGGCATTAAGCCGCGAACACGGCAAAACCTTCCCCGATGCCAAGGGCGACGTTCAACGCGGTTTGGAAGTTGTGGAATATTGCATCGGCGCACCGCAGATGCTGAAGGGCGAATACACCGATGGCGCAGGCCCCGGCATTGATATCTATTCCATGCGTCAGGCCCTGGGCGTAACCGCCGGGATCACCCCGTTTAACTTCCCCGCCATGATCCCAATGTGGATGTTTGCCCCTGCGATTGCTTGCGGCAACGCGTTTATTCTGAAGCCATCCGAACGCGATCCATCCGTTCCGCTGATGCTGGCTGAATTGATGGAAGAGGCCGGCCTGCCCAAAGGCATCTTGCAGGTTGTCAACGGCGACAAAGAATCGGTTGATGCGATTTTGGACAATCCAATCATTCAATCGATTGGGTTTGTTGGATCCACCCCAATCGCCGAATATATCTATGGCCGCGGCTGCGCCAACGGCAAGCGCGTTCAGTGCTTTGGCGGCGCGAAAAACCACATGATCATCATGCCAGACGCCGATATGGATCAGGCTGCAGATGCGCTGGTGGGGGCCGGTTATGGTGCCGCAGGCGAACGCTGCATGGCGATTTCGGTGGCTGTGCCTGTTGGTGATGAAACCGCAGATCGTTTGATCGAAAAGCTGATCCCCCGGATCGAAGCGCTGAAAGTCGGCCCCTATACCGCGGGCGATGATGTGGATTACGGCCCCGTTGTCACCGCAGCGGCCAAAGCCAACATTCTGTCGCTGGTTGAAACCGGTGTTCAGCAAGGCGCCAAACTGGTCGTCGATGGGCGGGATTTCGCGCTTCAGGGGTATGAAGATGGGTTCTTTGTTGGGCCACATTTGTTTGACCACGTGACCCCAGACATGGACATCTACAAGAAAGAAATCTTTGGTCCCGTGTTGTCGACCGTGCGCGCCAAATCCTATGAAGAGGCAATCGGCCTTGCGATGGATCACGAATACGGCAACGGCACCGCGATCTTTACCCGCGATGGCGATGCCGCGCGTGATTTCGCCAGCCGCATCAACATCGGCATGGTTGGTATCAACGTGCCAATCCCTGTGCCACTGGCCTATCACACCTTTGGTGGCTGGAAAAAATCGGCATTTGGCGATTTGAACCAGCACGGCCCAGATGCGTTTAAATTCTACACCCGCACCAAAACGGTGACCGCTCGTTGGCCATCGGGCATCAAAGAGGGTGGCGAATTCAACTTTAAACCTATGGAATAAAGATTTGATAAGCGGGGGATAATCATCCCCCGCTTAATTTTATGTCAAAATGTGGCGTGCTGAAAAATTTTGGTAACAAAGCCCATTTAGGCAGTCAAATAATCACCAATCGAGGAAAGGACGCGCCATGGATTTTGCGCTGAGCGAGGAACAATCTGCCATTTTTGATATGGCCTTTGCATTTGGTCAGGACCATATCGCCCCTTTCGCAATGGAATGGGAAAAGCAAGGCACCATCCCAAAAGACCTGTGGCCAAAAATCGCTGAACTGGGTCTGGGCGGGATTTATGTGTCCGAAGAATACGGCGGTTCTGGCCTCAGCCGGTTGGACGCAACATTGGTGTTCGAGGCGCTGGCCATGTCCTGCCCCGCCGTGGGCGCATTTTTGTCCATCCACAATATGTGCGGCGGCATGATCGATAAATTTGGCACGGATGAGGATAAGGCCAAATGGCTGCCCGATCTGTGCACGATGAATAAGGTGTTCAGCTATTGCTTAACCGAGCCCGGCTCTGGATCCGATGCGGCGGCCTTGCGCACCCGCGCCACCCGCACCAACGAAGGCTTCAGCCTGACCGGAACCAAGGCATTTATTTCAGGCGGTGGCTATTCGGATGTATATGTGGTGATGACCCGCACCGGTGACGACAGCCCCAAAGGCATTTCGGCCATCGTCGTCGAAGACGGCGCAGCGGGGCTGAGCTTTGGCGGGCTAGAGGATAAAATGGGCTGGCGCGCACAACCCACCGCGCAAGTTCAGTTCGATGATTGCAAAGTGCCTGCTGAAAACCTGCTGGGTGAAGAAGGCCGCGGGTTCCAATATGCCATGGCGGGCCTGGACGGTGGGCGTTTGAACATCGCAGCATCCGCTTTGGGCGGCGCGCAGGCGGCAATGAATGCCACGCTGGCGTATATGGGCGAACGCAAGGCCTTTGGTAAAACGATCGATCAATTCCAGGCGCTACAGTTCAAATTGGCTGAATTAGAGGTGAAATTGCAATCCGCACGCACCTTCCTGCGCCAAGCGGCGTGGAAATTGGACAACAAAGCCCCCGATGCAACACGGTTCTGCGCAATGGCCAAACTGTATGTCACAGATGCCGCCTTCGATGTGGCCAATGCCTGTTTGCAGTTGCATGGCGGGTATGGGTATCTGGCGGATTATGGGATTGAAAAACTGGTCCGCGATTTGCGGGTGCATCAGATTTTGGAAGGCACGAATGAAATCATGCGCCTGATTATCTCGCGCAGTTTGCTGGCCGAGCGCGGCTGATGTCTGACATTGACATCCGAACCGAGGGCCGCGCCGGGCGCATCACGCTGACGCGCCCAAAGGCGCTGAATGCGCTCAGCTATGATATGTGTCTTCAGGTCGAACAGGCGTTACTGGCGTGGGCGCAGGATGATGATGTGGCGCTGGTGGTGATTGATGCCGAAGGCGACCGCGCCTTTTGCGCCGGCGGCGATATTGCCGAACTTTATGGCACTGGCACCAAGGGCGATTATGAATACGGCCGCAAATTCTGGGCGGATGAATACCGGCTGAACATGCTGATCCACAGCTATGGCAAACCGATTGTCAGCTTCATGCATGGGTTCACCATGGGCGGCGGGGTTGGGCTGGGTGCCCATGCCAGTGATCGAATTGTCTGTGAAAACACCGTGATTTCAATGCCTGAATGCTCGATCGGGTTTGTGCCCGATGTGGGCGGGTCCTATCTGTTGGCGCGGGCGCCGGGGGCCTCTGGCACCTATCTGGGCATGTCCTGCGCGCGCATGGATGCCGGGGATGCGGTTTATGCAGGGTTTGCGGATCGTTTCATCCCGCAGGCCGATTGGCCCGCGGTGATTGATCAGCTGTGCGCAACTGGCAATCTGGATGCGCTGCCCGACCACCCTGCCCCAGCGTCGCAGCTGGCGGCGCAACAACCCGATATTGATCGGCTGTTTGCGCAGGATGATTTATCGCAGATCATCGAACAACTGCACGCGGATGGTGGTGAATTTGCAGCGGGCGCGCTGAAATCCATATCGCGCAATGCGCCGCTGTCTTTGGCCGTGACATTGCAGATGCAACAGGCATTGCGACCAAATCCCGATATGGCGCAGGCGTTGATGCTGGAATACCGCGTGGCGCATCGCATCATGGAATGCGGTGATATGTTGGAGGGCATTCGCGCCGCCATCATCGACAAAGACCGCACCCCCCAATGGCGTCACAGCGGATTTGATGTGCCGCAGGCCGAAATTGACCAAATGCTGGCCCCGCTTGGCGCGGCAGAGCTGACCATTTAACGAAAGGACACCCCATGAAAATTGCATTTATCGGACTTGGCAACATGGGCGCACCCATGTCAGGCAATCTGGCCAAAGCGGGCCATGATGTCACCGGATTTGACGTCAGCGGCATCACGGTCGACGGTGTTGCAACCGCCGCAACCGCCCCCGAAGCCGTCGCCGGAGCCGAGGTCGTTATCACCATGCTGCCCAACGGGGCCATCCTGCGCCAAGTGGCCGCCGAGGTGATCCCAGCCATGACCAAAGGGGCGATCTTATTGGATTGTTCCACCGTGGATGTGCAATCGGCCCGCGATGTGGCGCAGATGGCCCATGATGCGGGGCTGGATGCGCTGGATGCGCCTGTATCTGGCGGTGTTGGCGGGGCCTCGGGCGGGACGCTGACATTTATGGTGGGCGGGTCCGACGCGGCCTTTGCCACGGCCAAGCCGTTGTTCGACATCATGGGCCAAAAGGCAGTGCATTGTGGCCCATCTGGCAATGGTCAGGCTGCAAAAATCTGCAATAACATGATCTTGGGCGTCACGATGATTGCAACCTGTGAGGCCTTTGCCTTGGCGGATAAGCTGGGCCTG
>JALQTR010000008.1 GCA_023260835.1 Paracoccaceae bacterium | reverse complement strand
CAATGCGTCGACCTGACGGCCTGTTTCAGAAAAGGTGGTGTTCATCCGTCCCAAAGCGGCCGCAAACCCTTCGGCCATGCGGGTGCCTTGATCCAGACCGCGCTCCATCGCTTGTGATGCGCGTTCATAGTCTGTTGGGGTTCCGTTATAGGGCATTCATACCTCCATCATTCAAGGTGTCTGGGAAAGCCTGCATCAGGGCCGCCAAATCCGCGGCGCTGCATCGGGCCTGCCCGCGGGGCGGCGGCCCCAAAAGCAGCTGCAATTGCGCCGGCGTTAGCGACCAAAAATCATCCGGACGCAGGCCCAACTCACGCAAAGCGCGGTAATACAACAGCGCCCAATTCATCCGCCCGCCTGCATCGGCAATGTGAACGCCGATTGGATCAGTTGCGCAGCGGCGGTGGCGGCCGCCATGGGGCCACCGTCTATCTGCGCCTGCGCCAGATCATCCGCCCCGCCCTGCCAGCCGCCACCACGCAGGCCAGCGACCAAAATGGCGACGATATCACGGGCCGTGAACCGCGCGGATTCGATCCGTTCGATCAGATCCAGAAGGGTCGTGGTGGCCAAGGCCTCCTCAAGTTCGGCCAAGGCCCCCAATGTCAGGCGCATCACGTGATCTTGCCCATTCATGCGCAAGATCACCTCGCCGTTGAACCGCTGAGCCATGGCGATCACGCATCCGTAAAGCGCAGCGCCCCAGCCGAGGACAGCGCGATATCATAGGTGGCTTCGCCATTATAGCTGCCCGCATATTCCAGTGATGTGATCTGAAACGGCCCTTCGACCGTGCCAAAATCCGGAATGATGACCTGAAAATTTGGCAAGTCCCCATCAAAGAAAATCTGCCGTGCGCGTGCATCGGTCGCGGCATCGCGAAACGCCCCCGATCCAGACAGGGTTGCCGATTTTATCCCCGCACCACCCAGCAATTCACGCCAACCATTTTCACTGTCAGATGACGTAATATCAATAGTTTGCGCGTTAAAATTAATGCGTGATGCCCGCAGGCCAGCTATGGTTTCAAATTGGCCAGTGCCATTCAGGTCGATCTTGATCAGCAGATCTTTTCCAGCTTGGACAGTCATTGGTTTATCCTTTGTATTTGGAAGTTAAGCATCGCTTAGGCGTGCACGGAACCGCAGGTCGACACGCCGTGTGGCGCCATCACCATCGCGGCGGGCAGATGCCCCTTGGAATGTGAAAGACACCACACGCCCCCGCGACAACGGAAAAGACCCCGGCAAAAGCGCATCGCAAATGGCCGCAGCCACCTGTTTGACGGTTAAAAACCCACCGTCATTCGTGATGATAGAAATCACCGCATCGTGCAAAGCGCCTGCCCCGCTGATGTCTGAAACGTCCTGCACATCCTCGGGTCCCAAAACCACATAAAGATCGGGCAAGGTTCCGCTGGGCAAGCTGTCGTAGATATGCCCATGGACCAAGGCATCCAATGCGCTGTCTTCGGACAAGGTGGTGTAAAGGGCGGCCTGAAATGGGGCGGCCAAAGCATATGTCATTGCGCAATCTCCTGCGTTGTTTCAATCCGAAGATACTGGCCCCGCGCATCCAATTCGGTGACGGCTTCGATTGCCAAATATCGCTGCGCGCCGAATAAGAACCGATCGCCTGCGCGCGGGCGGGCTGGATGCGCAAAAGGCAGGGCGCGCATGGTAACGGTGTACCGGTTACGCGTAATGGGGGCGGCTTCGCCGGTGATGGCGCGGGCGGTTTGCGCCTCGACACCGGCCCAATGGGCCGCGACCATCTGCCATTCGATGACCGCGCCGCCTGCCCCGTCCGACAGACGCTGTGCGCGCTGCAGATACAGTTTGTGCCCCAGCCGCATCATGAACGCGCCCCCAAAGCGCCCAAGCGCATCGGGCGATAGCGTTCCAACAGCGCCGTCACACCAAACGGCATACAGCCCTGCGATAACCCCGCATCATCGCGGTATTCATAAAAATGTGCGGCCAAAACCAGCACGGCCTGGCGCAAATCCGCCGGCACATCAGACCAATTGGGGCCAAATCCAGCCTGAAACACGATCACAGCGCGCCCCGCCTTGGGGATGGTGGGCAATGCGGCCCCGATTGGGCGCAATTGACCCGCATCTGGGTCCAGCCAAACCTGTGTCATGGGGACAGATGTTTCTGCCCCATTCATGTCGACCAAAGCCACCGCATCAATCTTTTGCACGGGACCAATTGAAAGGCCCTGGCCCTGCGCGGTTGACCATTGCGTCACCGCCAGCCGAAACGCGCGGGTCATCAGCGCCTTTTGAATGCGCCCTTCGATGGCCGCGAAGGCCGCGCGCAAAAACCCCTCGAGCGTGGCGGATTGCAGATCATCTTCGGCATAGCTGCTGCCCAGACGCAGCTGAGCGCCAAATTCGGTCAATGGCAAAGACGCGGCAGGGATCGGAGTAATTTCTTGTAACATATTCTTTCGCCTTTATTGTGCTGGCTGATGACGGGTGGGCCGGATACCCACCCGCCAGAAATTCAGCTTAACTGGTGGCGAATTTCAGCAGTTTGATGGCCGCAAAATCGCTGATGCCACCACCGATGCGTTTGGTGGCATAAAACAGCACATGCGGTTTGGCGCTGAATGGATCGCGCAGAAGGCGCAGATCAGGGCGTTCGGCGATGGTATACCCCATGCCAAAGTCGCCAAAGGCAACCGCCGACGCATCCGCCGCAATGTCGGGCATGTCTTCGCAGATGACCACGGGATACCCCAGAAGCCGCGCGGGCTGCGCCTCGGCAAAGCCATCGGTCCACAGGAATCGGCCATCGGCATCTTTTAATTTACGCAAGGCTCCGGCGGTGCGTGAATTCATCACAAAGCGCGCGCCGGCACGATACCGCGCCCCCAATGCATATACCAAATCAATCAGGACCTCGGGATCACCCAGCGCCCCTGCCTCGCCCGTGGCGACATGGCCCAAGGACCCCC
>JALQTR010000231.1 GCA_023260835.1 Paracoccaceae bacterium | reverse complement strand
CCGCAGATATAGGCACCAGCACCGCGGCGCAGGTCAATATACCCCGGCGCGATCAGCCCCGCCTGTTCCAGCGCGGCAATTTCAGTGCGCAGAATATGCAGAACCGCCGGATATTCATCGCGCATATAGATAAAGCATTTCTCTGCCTCGACGGCCCAAGCAGCGATAAGCAGGCCTTCCAGCATCAAATGCGGGGTGCGTTCTAGATAGTAACGGTCCTTGAATGTGCCCGGTTCGCCCTCATCCCCGTTGACGGCGACATAACGCGGGCCAGAATTGGCGCGCACGAATTCCCATTTTTTGCCCGATGGGAAGCCCGCACCGCCCAAACCGCGCAGGCCGGCAGACAGCACCTGATCCTGCACCGCGCGCCAATCGCCAGAGGCGCGCAGCTGAGTCAGCTGATCATACCCCCCCGCCGCGCGATACGCAGCCAATGTTTCGTAATCGGGAATGACGGCATGGAAATCACCCGATGCAATCTGCGCCGCAATCTTTTGCGGTGTCGCGTGATCGACATGGGCATGGCCCACTTCAGCCACCGGCGCGGTATCACAGCGGCCCATGCAGGGCGCGCGCAAAACGCGCACCTTGGCCGGATCATGACCCGCGGCCAAGGCGTTGAACAAGGCCTCGGACCCTGCCAATTCGCAAGACAGGCTGTCACAGACACGGATGGTCAGATCGGGCGGCGGGGCCTCGCCTTCGCGCACCGGATCGAAATGCGCGTAAAAAGTCGCAACCTCCCAGACCTCGGCCATGGACAGGCGCATCTCTTCAGCCAAAGCGCGCAGATGCGGTGCCGACAGATGGCCATATTCATCCTGCAGCAGATGCAAAAATTCAATCAACAGGTCGCGATTGCGGGGACGATCGCCCAGCAAAGCACGCACCTGGTCCCATGCTGTATCATCCAAAGGGCGCCCTTTGGTGTGGGCGCGGCCCTTTTTGCCGCTGCGGCCTGATTGCCAGATGCCTTTTTCCGAATCCAATGCCATTGATCGCACTCCGCCATAAAAATTTATGCCCTTTTGCGGTGTGTTTATACCATTCGTCAATATCAATATTCCGTTTATTGATAGGTAATTTCTATTAATCAACACCCATCATCCAACTTGCGCGATCCGGCGGGATTTGGTATAATGGTTGTGGCTTTAAGAAAACTCCTACCAACACGCCTTTGCCGGTGTGCAAACGTCAAATCCCAAACAACTTGGTTTTTTCGCTTTGATATGAGTTGCCATCAGGCAGGCATCCCCTGCCCGTTGGTCTTGATGCTTGAAAAAACGCTTGAATATAAGGATGACCAAAATGGCAACCGGCACAGTAAAATGGTTTAACGCAACAAAAGGCTATGGCTTTATCGCACCTGCAGAAGGCGGCGCAGATGTGTTTGTACACATCACGGCCGTTCAGCGCGCGGGCCTGACCGGCCTGAATGACAACCAAAAGGTTGAATACACATTGCGCGAAGGCCAAAATGGCAAATCCTCAGCCGAGGATCTGTCCCTGATCTAATCGCAAACGCGACATTCAAACAACGAAACCCCGCCTTGGCAGATGCCAAGGCGGGGTTTTTTATGCGCCCATAAAGCGCCGCCGCAGCGCGCAAAAGAAAAGGACGCACCGAAGTGCGCCCTTAACTTTAGCCGTAGCTTTTGTTCAAATTAGAATTTGAACAGGAAGCCAGCGTCTGCAGTGGTGCGACCATCTTCGTTCGAAGCCATACCTGCTTCGAAAGAGGTGCCGCCACCCAGAGCGTAAGACAGACCCAGGCCGTAGGTGGTGT
>JALQTR010000223.1 GCA_023260835.1 Paracoccaceae bacterium | reverse complement strand
CTTTGTAACGATCTCTTCGGGCTTCGGCCGCTTGTTTGCCATTCCTGGTCCTCCGTTCCCTAAACATAGTGGTGGACCAGTTCAGTGGGGGAGGCTCACATCCATGAAACCTTCACACCAGTCCATTGCGACAACGTGACCTTCTCTCGCCTGCCAGAACAATGGTTCGATGTGAGGATCATCTGACATCAGACGTTCCACCATTTCCATGTGTAAGGCCGCTATATCTGTCAAAACCCAAGGAGGGACACCAGATGGATCACCACCCAATGCTATCGGCAACCATTCTTCCACGGAAACCATAACAGGCCCGCAGACGATACCGTGCATAAAGCCATCAAGATCCGACAGAAACATACACTCTTTGGGACTGCCATCAGAGGACAGCCATTCATCTAGGCGGTTGAGGTCCACTGTATCTGACATCTGAGTTCTTGTTCACCATATCCACACCATTACGCCAACGTTGTTGTAGTATTAACTAAATGTATCAGTTGGCCGGGTGGTTGAAGGTGCACGGATTCGCAAGTAAGAACGTGTGAGCCAAGCGTGTGGGGAAGAATGGTTTAACTCAGGTCAAAAACCCTTATTTATTGGTATTTTGGATAATGGCGGACAGTGAGGGATTCGAACCCTCGAGACGGTTCCCCGCCTACACACTTTCCAGGCGTGCGCCTTCGACCACTCGGCCAACTGTCCGTGCTGTGCGTTCTAGCCAAAAGCGCAGGCAAAACACAAGGGCGATATCGGCCAGATCAGGCAATATTTCCGCCACCGCATTGTCTCGGCAGCGGGGTTGCCCCATACTATGCACAAACCCGCAATCGAGGCCCGGATGAGCACCACACCCACCGCCCCAGACCATACACCAGCACAGGCCAGCCACCACGCAGCCAGCCCCCATCGGCTGCAAACCGGGGCCTTGCTGATTATCGCCTTTGCGGTGGTGTTGTTTTTGCTTGTGCAGGCGCGTTTCATGCTGATCTCGCTGGTGACGGCCATCGTGATTTTCTCGCTGATGTCGGACGCGATCAGCTTCATTGCCCGCCAAAAGGTGGGGCCATTTCGCATTCCCAATTGGCTGGCCTCGGTGGTGGCTTTGGCGCTGATTTCGGCAGCGCTGCTGACGCTGACCTCGATCATTTTGGCGCAAATCAACACGGTGTTAACCACCACCCTCTCTTACACCGACCGTTTCCCCGAGGCGATGGCCGCCATGGTGGCATGGATGGGCGCCGATGTGGAACAGGCCGTGTTCAATTCCGCCAGCACCATAGAGGTGGGCGGCTATCTGCGCCAAATGGCGGGGCAGGCCAGCAATTTGATGCAAGGCACCGTGCTGATTATTCTGTTCGTCGGGTTCTTATTCGCCGAACGCGTGTGGTTTTCTACCAAGCTCACGAATTTCGTGGGCGATGCAGATCAGGCCGAGCGGGTCAGCCGCATTATCGGCTCGATCATTCACCGCGTGAATTACTACCTTTTGGTCAAAACCTTTGTCAGCGCCGTGACCGGGCTGATGATTTATGGTCTTGCCCTGTTTTTTGGGCTGGAATTGGCCCTGCCCCTTGGGGTGCTGACCTTTATCCTGAATTACATCCCCAATGTCGGCTCGATCGTGGCAACCGTGCTGCTTACGCTGGTGGCCTATGTGCAGCTGGGTGATTTGGGGCAAACCATGGTCATTTTTGCCGTGGCCGGGGCGGTGCAATTCACCAATGGTTCGGTGATTGACCCCATGTTGATGGGCCGCGCTTTGCGCCTGTCGTCTTTTGGTATCATCATCAGCTTGGCGTTTTGGGGCGCGGTTTGGGGCATTCCGGGCATGTTCTTGTCGGTGCCCATCATGGTGGGGCTGATGATTGTGTGCAGCCACATGCCAGCCCTGCGCCCCGTAGCGATTTTGCTATCGCGCGAGGGGCTGCCAGAAGAAGATGCCGCCCTGCCAAAGCCCACAACAGATGCCACCGCCCATGGCGAAACCAGCGGCGGGCAATCTGCAGTGGCCCCGCAGGCGCCCCCCAGCCCCGCCCCAACCCAGCGGCAGGATTTGGCGAGCTAGCGCTTAGTCGTCCAAATGCAGGCTGACGCGGCGGTTTTGGCGGCCTTTTTTCTCGATCTTGCCCAAACGCAGCGCACCGATC
>JALQTR010000143.1 GCA_023260835.1 Paracoccaceae bacterium | reverse complement strand
GTATGCGGCAACCGCGGACTTCATGCCGCCGCAGCCACCCCTGCAAGGCGCGCAAACCTGCGATGTGGCGATTGTCGGCGCGGGGTATACCGGCCTCAGCGCCGCGCTGCATCTGGCGCAAGCGGGATTGGATGTGCGCGTGCTCGAGGCGCAGCGCGTGGGCTTTGGCGCCTCGGGGCGAAATGGCGGGCAGCTGTGGTCTGGACAGCGGCAGGGCCAACCTTATCTTGAGCGGTTAATGGGCCGCGATGATGCCCGTAAATTATGGGATTTGGGGGAAGAGGCCAAAGCCTTGGTTCATCATCTGATCGCGGCGCATCAGATCGACTGTGATTACCACCCAGGCCTGGCCTATTATGGGTTTTCAAAGGGTGAAATGCAGGGGCTGCATGCCGATGCGGATTATTTGCAGGACAATTACGGCTATGATCACATCACCAAGTTGGACGCGGATAGAGGGCGCGCCTATTGCACCGCGGCGCAATATCATGGCGGTGTTCTGGACATGGGCGCGGGGCATCTGCATCCGCTGAAATTTGCCCTTGGGCTTGCGCGGGCGGCGCAATCTGCGGGCGCGGTGATTTATGAGGGCAGCCATGTCACCAAAATCACCCCCGGCGCGCGGCCTGTGTTGCACACAGATCAAGGGCAGCTGCAGGCGGGTCATGTGATCCTTGCCGGCAATGGGTATCTTGAGGGGCTGGCCCCCAAAGTTTCGGCCCGCGTTCTGCCGATTAACAACTATATTCTGGTCACCGAACCGCTTGGCGATACGATGCAGTCGGTTCTGCCGCAGGCTGTGGCCGTTGGCGATACAAAATTTGTGGTGAATTATTACCGCCCAACACCCGATGGCAGATTGCTGTTTGGGGGGGGAGAAAGTTACGGATTGCATTTCCCGCGCGACATTGCGGCCAAACCCTATCGCCCAATGGTCGATTTGTTCCCTCAGTTGAAGGGGGTTCGGGTTGATTATGCATGGGGCGGCACATTGGGGATAACAATGCGGCGAATGCCTTATTTGGTGCGCCTGTCGGATAATATGTTATCTGCATCGGGGTATTCCGGCCACGGTCTGGGAACGGCCACCCATGCAGGGGCGCTGATGGCGCAGGCAATCCTGGGTCAGGCAGATGGGTTCAACACCATGGCGCGCATACCCTGCGCCCCCTTCCCCGGCGGTCGGTTTTTGCGCAGTCCGCTGATGGCCTTGGCCATGACGTGGTTTGCACTGCGCGACCGGCTGGGGGTGTGACGGGCCGCAGTGCGGCCCAGCACATTAGTTACCCAATTTATTCAGTTTGGCCTGCAATTCAGCCAGTTGCGTTTTGATGTCATCCAAATCGCCATCGCCGCTGGGTTTTGGGGCCTCATCTGCGGTGGGGGCGGTTGTACCGCTGGGCCAGCCACCGGTCATGGCTTTGATCATCGCCTCTTGCTGGGCTTGGATCGCCTCGAACCCGGGGATTTTGGCCATGGGGCTCATCCCCATCATCTTGCTTTGGCTGTCGCGCAGCATGTCAAAGGACATCTGCAGGAATTGCGGCATCATCCCCGCAGCTTGGCTGGTGTAGCTGCGCACCAGATCGTTCAGAACATCAACCGGCAGCACGCTTTCCCCGCGGCTTTCGTGATCGGCGATGATTTGCAGCAGATATTGACGGGTCAGATCGTCGCCTGATTTCAGATCCACAATTTGCACATCGCGGCCCGCGCGGATGAAACCGGCAATATCCTCGAGCGTGACATAATCGCTGGTTTCGGTGTTATACAGCCGCCGGCTGGCATAGCGCTTGATCAGCAATGGTTTTCCTGTTGCAGCCACCTTGCGGTCCCCCCATGTTCAATGACGCAGTGCAGCAAAGTCTAGGACAGGGACGCGCAAAAGAAAAGCATTAGATTTTGCGCAAGGCCAAAACGGCATTCAGCCCACCACAGGCAAAGGCATTTGACAGTGCCACATCCACCTGCGCCTGCCGCGCCACGTTTGGCACCACATCCAGCGCGCATTCGGGATCAGGCTTTTCATACCCCACAGTGGGTGCGATTACCCCATCGCGCAGCGCCATCAGACAGGCCAGCAATTCCACCGCGCCTGTGCCGCCGATCAAATGCCCATGCATGGATTTGGTGCTAGAGATCATCAGCTGATCCGCATGGCGCCCAAACACATCCGCCACGGCGGCGCATTCGGTTTTGTCATTGGCCAATGTCCCAGTGCCATGGGCGTTGATATACCCAACCGCATCAGGGGCGATGCGTGCATCTTGCAGCGCGCCACGCATCGCGCGTGCGGCCCCCGCACGCGAAGGCATCACAATGTCGGATGCATCAGCGCACATTGCCGCACCGGCAACTTCGGCCAGAATGGTCGCACCGCGGGCGCGGGCGTGGTCATAATCTTCGAACACAAACACACCGGCGCCTTCGCCCTGAACCATACCCTTGCGGTTGGCACTGAATGGGCGGCAGGCAGTTTTGGCCATAACGCGCAGCCCTTCCCAGGCTTTGATTCCGCCAAAGCACAGCATGGATTCACTGCCCCCCGTGATCATCACCGGCGCAATCCCCGCCCGCACCATCATAAACGCCTGTGCCATTGCATGGTTCGAAGAGGCACAGGCGCTGGCCACCGTAAAGCTGGGCCCCTGCAAATTATGGCGCATGCTGATGTGACTGCTGGCCGCATTGTTCATCAATTTTGGCACCACAAACGGATGCACCCGATTTTTACCCTCGGCATAAACGGCGCGGTAATTTTCATCCAATGTTTGCATTCCGCCACCAGAATTGCCCAAAATCACACCTGCGGATTGCGCCAAGGCGCCATCAAACTGCAGGCCGGATTGGTCAATAGCTTGGGCCGCCGCAATCATCGCGAATTGAGTGAAACGATCATAAAGCGCCAGCTCTTGCCGGTTAAATACAGCTTCGGGATCAAATCCACGCACTTGAGCGCCAATTTTCACATGCAGGCGATCCGCATCGGGGATATCAATCGGGCCGATGGCGCAGTCCCCATTGGCCATAGCGGTCATGGTTTGCGCCACATCCATTCCCAGCGGGTTGATCGTGCCGGCCCCGGTTATAACGACACGCTTCACGCGGCGTTATCCTGAACCAATTGTTCAATCCCAGAAATTATGGCAGCGACATTCGAGATATCAAACTCATTACCGTCGGGGTCGTTGGCATTGAAGGGGATTTGGGTGTCGAAGGCTTCTTCAAAGGCGAAAATGCATTCCACAAACCCCATGCTGTCCAACCCCAAACTGTCGATTGTGCTGTCTGGGGTGACATCGGATGGATCAAGCAGCGCTTGTTCAGCAATGATTGTTATAACGGTTTCTTTGACGGACATAGGCTGGCCCATTTTCTGAATTGACAGTGGGTTAATCCCCAGTGCCCTGTGATTTAAGTGCCGCAACATCCTTAAACAAGCGCGGCAAACGACGCAGGAGCTTATAGATTTCGATATGGCTGTCCATTTTCATCGCCGGATAGCCCAGCAACACACGCCCCGCTGGAACGTTGGACAGGATTTTCGTGGCACCCCCAGCAATCACATTATCGCCGATGGTGATGTTATCGTTCACTCCGACTTGACCACCTAACACCACATTGCAACCGATTTGTGACGATCCAGCAATCCCAACCTGCCCGCAGATCAAACTGTTGCGGCCCACCACAACATTATGCCCGATATGCACCAAATTATCCAATTTGCAGCCATCACCAATCACTGTGTCACGCACGGTGCCGCAATCAATCGCGGTATTGGCGCCGATTTCGACGTCATCACCCACCTGCACAGATCCCAGCGAATGGATGCGAACCCAGGCCTGTGCCGCAATGCCGCCCTGATCGCCCAAGGTTTGTCGCGCTTGCTCGACCCCTGATTTTTCAGGGGTAACAAATGAAAACCCATCGCCGCCAATCACGGCGCCGGGCTGGATGATGACCCGCGCACCAATGCGCACCCGCGCGCCGATCCGCACGCCTTCGCGCAAAAACGCATTATCGCCCAGCTGGGCATCCACGCCGATATAACACTGCGGGCCAATGATGCTGCCGGCGCCGACGCGCGCGCCGCTGGCGATAATGGTGTAGGCGCCAACCGAAGCCCCCTCGCCCAGCTGTGCGCCGTCTTCAATAATCGCCGTTGGGTGGATCCCCGCCGGATATCCCGGCCCCGGGTCCATCATCGCCGACAGCCCCGCCATGGCATAGCGAGGCCGCGGCACCAAAATCGCCGCCTTCAGGCCGTAACTTTGCCAATCTGCACCGTCCCACATAACGGCGGCCTGCGCCTGACCATCCGCCAAACCCGTGGCATATTCGGGCTTCAGCGCCAGGGCCAATGCGGTTTCACTGGCATCTTTGGGTTCGGCAACATGTGTAATGCGCAGATCGGCCTGCCCGTGAACGGTTGCACCAACGGCGCTTGCAATCTGCTGTAATGCGATGCTCATGGCGGTGATGTTCCTTTATTTGGCCCTAACGCCTAGTCATTTTGTGCGTTTAATTGCACAGATTGAACGGTTTGACCATGGTTTGGCGCAACACCGGCTCGTTCCAGTGCCGCCCAGATTTTGGCATCCCGGCCGTAAACATCATTGCGATATGTCACGCGGCCACCCGGTTCAACCACAGCCGTGCGATATGTCAGGTGTACCTCGATCCCGGGATCCAGCTTTAAATAACTTTCACCGGGCTTCGCACGCAGGCGGTCAAACATGGATTTTGGATCATCCGACAAATCCTGCATCAGATAAAGCGCGAAATCTTCGGGGCGTTGCAAGCGGATACACCCATGGCTGAAATCGCGTTTGTCACGTCCAAAAAGCGATTTGGACGGGGTGTCATGCATATAAATATTATATGGATTTGGGAATAAAAATTTGACAACCCCAAGCGCATTAGAATCAGATGGTAACTCTTTTAATAAAAATGGAAAATTTCTTTTGTCAAAGGTAGTGAAATCAACGGACTCGCGCGGGACAGCCTCGCCCTCTTGGGTAAAAAGGACCAGTTGCGGTTCGGCGGTTGGGTCTTCTTGGAATTTTGGCAAGTATTCATCAACGGTGATTTGACGCGGAACATTCCAAATCGGGTTGATGACGATATATTCCATTTCGTCGGAAAATTCAGGGCTGCGGTGAGTTTTTAAATTGGCCCCAATGACAGCGCGTGTTTCGAAATCAATCTGACCATCTTTTATCACGCGCATCCGAAAGTCAGCCAGATTTACAGTTATATAGCGTGGCGGTTTTGGGCGATTATTCCAACGCGCCCGTTCCAACGCAACCATGATAGCCTGCCATTTTTCATGTAGGGGGCGGTTAAATAATGCCGCTGTGGCTGGACCAAAGGCGCCATCTGGATTTAATCCATGGTCGGATTGAATTTGTGACACCAAAAGGGTCAATGCCTCGTCATAGGTTGGGTTAAAACGGTCAACCGCATACCCATTCATGGCCAGCGATGCCCGCAACAGGCGCACATCGTCACCATTGTCCCCAGGGCGCAGGATCGTTTCTGGCACCAAGGGCGGTGTGAAATGCGCCTTTAGATGCCGTTCGATTTGGCGTTTTTCGACCAACAGACGTGCAAATTCATCGGTTTGTGGATGTAATGCTGCAAAATATTCATCCGCTGGGGAGGATATAAATGGCCCCAAAACATCACCGGCCAGAAGCTGCGGGATGGTGCGTTTTATTTCGGGATCTACCTGAGCTGGCGTTAAAGCCCCATATTTCGCCTGCTGTGCAAACTTAATCAGCATGCGTGATATTTTTATTTCATGTGAGGGGTTTATTTGATCATATTCATCCAAAACACGCGATGGTATTTGTGGTGGCAAGCCATATTCGGTGGCCATAAGAATGGCCTGTTTAAATGCGGCGCGGCGTTCGGCCCCGATTGGGCCACTCCATATTGGGGCAAAACCTCGGGCCTTGTAAAAGTCATAAAGATCTGGGTCGCTGTGCTGAACAGGCATCCATAACAGCGATTTAAAGGGCGGCAGTTTGGGTTGCTCTAGCGTCAGCAATTCGGGCTCTGTGGTTTGCGCGGTGGGCATCACGGGTCCAGATGCGGCCGTAGCGGGGTTGAAGAACCCAATCAGGCAAAGCCCAAAATACGCCCATGCTGATAATCTTAAAACGTCCACTGGCTTGCCTTTTTGTCATCCTAACGTCCTGTGACGAAAGGTTTTCGATAATATAAACCTGATTTGATTAAAGCCCAAGAGGCATTATTGGCAATTTCTTGCCAATGTTATGGGTCTGTTTATGTTTATCCTTGAAATTAAGTCTTAACATTGGCAAAAAGCCCATGTTGGGGATACCTTCGCGGCTGCCACCGCTTTGGGTGTATATATTGTATCACAGCCTTATCACATTAGGGCGTAACGTTATGGCAAAGGCAGATAAATGACTCGGCACGATTTTTCGGTCATCGCGGAACAACCTGACACGGAACCTCAATTGCTGACGCGGCGTCATCTATTGGGTATTTTTGCGGCAACCACTTTGGTGGCTGCGCCGACGTTTTCAAACGCATCCGGCCTGCTGCGCGGCGCAGGTGATATCCGCCGGTTGAAGATGACCAATGGCCGCTCTGGCGAAATAATCGACATGGTCTACTGGGCAGATGGCCAGTATATCCCAGAGGCCCTGACCGAAATTAATTTCTTCATGCGGGATTTGCGTGCCAATAAGGTCAAAAATATCGATACGCGCACGCTGGATATTTTGGCCGCGGCCCATAATTTAATGGATGTCAGCGCGCCCTATACATTATTGTCCGGGTACCGTACCCCAAAAACCAACGCCCAACTGCGCCGAAATTCACGAGGCGTGGCCAAAAAATCCCTGCATATGGAGGGTAAAGCCGCCGATGTGCGACTGCCGGGGCGTTCCGTAACTGCCATCGCTCGCGCCGCGGCGGCCTGCAATTCGGGCGGTGTGGGCAAATACCGTCGGTCGAAATTCGTGCATATGGATTGTGGCCCTGTACGCAGTTGGAATGGCTGATTAATTCAGCTTAACCGCCCCTAAGACGCGCCCAACACCATCAATCTGAAACACCGCATAACTGTCGGCATTATGTGGCAGGGTAATTTTACGTGAAAATGCTCCCTGCCCCGACCAACGGTCAACCGTTTGAAAATCCCGCACGATGTTATGATACCGCAAATTGCGTCCGGCATTTTCACCACGTTTGATCGCTACCGTTTCGGTTGGGGTGACATTCAGTATATGCACATGAATTGGTCCGGCCGGCAGATCAGCCGTTGGTGTTGCTTGCAAATGCACAGTTTGCCCATCCTTACGGGCCGTAATGTTTAAAACAGGCGCCTGTCGTGCTGCGTTTGCAATGGCGTTGGACACGGCCATTGCGCGGTTTCCAATGACATCTGTAGCGCCATTGATCATCATTTGCGGCGTATAGACACGCCGTTCACCACGCGCACGGGCAATGCTGCGCTGTCGGGCGGAATGATCTGCCTTTCCAAAACTGTCTTTCCAGCCGATATAATCCCAGTAATCCACATGGAAGGCCACGGCGATCACATCATCGCGCTGCGCCAAGGACCCCAGAATTTTGTCTGCAGGTGGGCAGCTGGAACAGCCCTGTGATGTATACAGCTCAACATAAACCGGGTCAGCATGGGCCGGCGCAACCGCCAAAATGCTGAACAAAATGGCGCTGCGCATGCTGCGTGCCGCAATGGTTACAAGACTGTTAAATGCCGTTATCATAGATCCGCCTTCGTTTGGTATAAATGACCATAAATCCAATTGCGCCAGCCGTCCAATCAACCTTTTGCGAGCGGCGCGCGATCACACTTGCATTTAATTGTGTGCAACGGTATACAAACAGCGATTCAGCTTGCGTCCAAAGGCGCATCTGCCCTAAAGCACAGACAAATGTTTCACATTGCAGGAGGCCAAAATGCCCATCACCGTCGGTCAGGACAGCGCCAAGGCGCGCAAAACTCTGTCAGTAAATGGCAAATCCATTTCCTATTATTCCATTCCAGCGGCGCAGGATGCAGGATTGGGGGATTTTTCCAAATTGCCCGCGGCGCTGAAAGTGGTTCTGGAAAACCTTTTGCGGTTTGAAGATGGTGGGTTTTCGGTGTCGACCGATGACATTCGCGCCTTTGGCGATTGGGCCAAAGCCGGTGGTAAATCGGCGCGGGAAATTGCCTATCGTCCGGCCCGTGTGCTGATGCAGGATTTCACTGGCGTGCCTGCCGTTGTGGATTTGGCCGCAATGCGCGATGGGATTAAATCGCTGGGCGGGGACGCGCAGAAGATCAACCCATTGACCCCAGTTGATCTGGTCATCGACCATTCGGTCATGATCGACGAATTTGGCAACCCTCGTGCCTTTCAGATGAATGTGGATCGCGAATATGAACGCAATATGGAACGCTATCAGTTCCTGAAATGGGGTCAGGGCGCCTTTAATAACTTCCGTGTTGTGCCCCCCGGCACAGGGATCTGCCATCAGGTTAATGTGGAATATCTGGCGCAAACCGTTTGGACCGATACAGATCAAAATGGTGAAACCGTTGCCTATCCTGACACATTGGTGGGCACCGACAGCCACACTACCATGGTGAACGGTTTGGCCGTTCTGGGTTGGGGCGTTGGCGGGATCGAGGCCGAGGCTGCGATGTTGGGCCAACCGATTTCGATGCTGATCCCCGAGGTTGTGGGCTTTAAACTGACCGGTGAAATGGTCGAAGGCACCACCGCCACAGATTTGGTTCTGAAGGTTGTGGAAATGCTGCGCGCCCATGGGGTTGTTGGCAAATTCGTGGAATTTTATGGCGAAGGTCTGGACCGCTTGCCACTGCCTGACCGCTCGACCATTGCCAATATGGCACCTGAATATGGTGCCACCTGTGGCTTCTTCCCAATCGACGATGAAACCCTGCGGTATTTGCGCCAGACTGGCCGGGATGAAGACCGCATCGCGCTGGTCGAAGCCTATGCCAAGGAAAATGGCTTCTGGCGCACAGCAGATTATGCGCCTGTTTACTCATCGACGCTGGAGCTGGATATGGGCAGCATTGTGCCCGCGATTTCCGGCCCAAAACGTCCACAGGATTACCTGCCCCTGACCAACGCGAAAGAGGCATTCGCCCGCGAAATGGCGGAAACCTTCAAGCGCCCAATGGACAAACAGGTTGCGGTAGATGGCGAAGATTACACCATGTCATCGGGCAAAGTTGTGATTGCATCGATCACCAGCTGCACCAACACATCCAACCCCTCTGTTCTGATCGGCGCAGGTTTGGTTGCACGCAAAGCGCGCGCCTTGGGTTTGAACCGCAAACCTTGGGTGAAAACATCGCTGGCCCCCGGGTCGCAGGTTGTGACCGAATACCTGAAGGCCGCGGGCCTGCAAGAGGATCTGGACGCCATCGGCTTCAACCTTGTCGGCTATGGCTGCACCACCTGTATCGGGAACTCGGGGCCGCTTCAGGCGGAAATATCCGAGGCGATCAGCGCGGGCGACCTTGTCGCGGCGGCAGTTCTGTCGGGCAACCGCAATTTCGAGGGCCGGATCTCGCCCGATGTGCGCGCGAATTACCTCGCCTCGCCGCCCCTTGTCGTGGCCTATGCGCTGGCGGGCGATATGAATATCGACCTGACCTCCGAGCCACTTGGCCAAGACCAGAACGGCAAGGACGTGTTCCTGAAAGACATCTGGCCAAGCAATCGCGAAATCGCGGAAATCGTTGAGAAAACCGTGACCCGCGAGGCTTTCCTCAGCAAATACGCCGATGTCTTCAAAGGCGATGCGAAGTGGCGCGCGGTCG
>JALQTR010000226.1 GCA_023260835.1 Paracoccaceae bacterium | reverse complement strand
GATGTGCATGTCGCCGGCATCATGCAGCACATCGAGGAGGCGGGCGTCCATTCGGGCGACAGCGCCTGTTCGCTGCCCCCCTATTCGCTGGATGCCGATATTATCGAGCAGATCAAGGTGCAGACCCGCGCGCTGGCGCTGGCGCTGAATGTTGTGGGCCTGATGAACGTACAATTCGCCATCAAAGACGGCGACATTTACCTGATCGAGGTGAACCCCCGCGCCTCGCGCACCGTGCCATTTGTGGCCAAAGCCACCGACAGCGCGATTGCATCAATCGCTGCGCGCCTGATGGCGGGCGAAAAACTGGCCGATTTCCCACATCGTGCGCCCTATAATCTGGACGATATGTCCGCCAGCGGCGCCTTGGTGAACCAGATGACATTGGCCGACCCCAATATGCCATGGTTCAGCGTGAAAGAGGCCGTCTTGCCATTCGCCCGCTTCCCCGGCGTTGACACGATCCTGGGCCCAGAAATGCGATCCACGGGCGAGGTCATGGGCTGGGACCGCAGCTTTGCACGCGCCTTTTTGAAGGCGCAGCTGGGCGCGGGCATGGTTCTGCCGCAATCTGGCAAAGTCTTCTTGTCGGTCAAAGACGCCGATAAGACCGCGCAGATTGTGGAAACCGCGCAGATCCTGACGGATCTGGGGTTCACCATCATCTCGACCCGCGGCACCGCGGCCTATTTGGGGGATAACGGCATCACCTGCGATGTGGTGAATAAGGTCTATGAGGGCCGGCCCAATATCGTCGATATGCTGAAAAATGGCGATGTGACGCTGGTGATGAACACCACCGAAGGCGCCCAAGCGGTTGAAGACAGCCGCGAGATTCGGTCGGTGGCGCTTTATGGTAAAATCGCCTATTTCACCACCGCCGCCGGCGCCCATGCCGCCGCACAGGCCATCGCCGCCTATAAAGAGGGTGAGATCAAGGTGCGCTCGTTGCAATAAAACAGGCGGTTTGCCGGATATCCGGCAGACCCCAAATGTGCTGAACCTGCCCGCCAGCTGGTGTCTGCAAGACGCGGAAACAACACAGGCTTTGGCCATGCCGATGCCAGTTTACAGGGCGCAAAAGACGACCGCCCAGACAGGACTGGCGCTTGAGGATATGAATTTACAGGCGGGGTCGGGGGTTCATCAATCCCCCCAATTCCCATTTCAACCTTGCCAGATGGGTCAAATTTGGTATTGCATCACGTAACGCCACGACATTAGCAGGAGCCACCCCATGACCATGATGGGCACATTTATCAAACCCATGCACCGCGAAGGCATTCGCTTTGTGGCGATTTTCGCCGCGATCACCTTGGTTCTGTTCCTGATTGCCGATGTGCTTGGCTGGATCGGGGTTGGGTTGACGGTCTGGTGTTACTACTTCTTTCGCGACCCACAGCGCGCCACCCCCACCAAAGAGGGGCTGGTGATCAGCCCCGCCGATGGCGTGGTCACCATGATCGAACAAGTCGCCCCCCCCGAAGAGCTGGGCATGGGGCCAGAGCCACGCACCCGCGTGACCGTGTTCATGAATGTGTTCAACTGCCACGTGAACCGCGCGCCCGTGGATGGGGTTGTAACCAAAATCGCCTATCGCCCCGGCAAATTCTTCAACGCCTCGTTGGACAAAGCCAGCGTGCATAATGAACGCAATTCCTTTGTTATGCGGGTCGAGGACGGGCGCGAGGTGGCGTTTGTCCAAATCGCCGGCCTGGTCGCGCGCCGCATCGTGTGTTTTGTTGATGAAGGCACCCGCCTGATGACCGGCGAACGCTTTGGCCTGATCCGGTTTGGATCGCGCGTGGATGTGTTCTTGCCCGATGGCGTTGCCCCGCTGGTGGCCGTGGGCCAATCCGCCATCGCCGGTGAAACCGTTCTGGCCGATCTAAACGGCACAGAAGAGCCACGCCGCGCAAGGATTGCCTGATATGGCACAGGATCCATCCACCCGCCGATCAGACACACAGCTGCTGCGGCTGATCCCTAATATGGTCACGATCGTGGCCATTTGTGCAGGGCTGACCTCGATCCGGTTTTCGATTGCGGGCGAATTTGCCGTTGCGGTCTATCTGATCCTGCTGGCGGTGGTTCTGGATGGGCTGGACGGGCGTTTAGCCCGCCTGCTGAAGGCCGAAAGCCCGATTGGCGCAGAATTGGATTCGCTGGCGGATTTTCTGAACTTTGGCGTGGCGCCCGGGCTGATGGTGTTTATTTCCACCTTTGACACCAACCGCAGCTTTGGCTGGTTCGCGGTGATGGTGCTGGCGATCTGTTCGGTGCTACGTCTGGCGCGGTTCAACGTGGACAGCCGCGCCGCCCCTGCCGGAACCAAGGCGCGCCATTTCACTGGCGTCCCCGCCCCTGCGGGCGCGTTTTTGGTGATGGTGCCGATTTTCCATATGCACAGCTGCGCCGCGGGCGATTTTTGTGCGGGGCAGGATATCCCCAATTGGGCCATTGCCCTTTATATGCTGTTCGTGGGGTTTTTAATGATCAGCCGCATCCCCACCCCATCGCCCAAATCGATCTCGATCCCACGGGAAAAGGCGCGCTTTGTTTATATTGCCTTGGTGATCCTTTTGTGGGCGCTTTGGACCTATTTTTGGCAAATGCTGATGGGGATTTCGGTGGTGTATCTGGTGGCGGTGCTGATCAGCGCCCTGCGCAACCTGCGGCGCAAAACGGATGGCTAGACCCCCACGCGGTCGCCCCCGCCGGCCCAGTAAACGCCGCGATGACCTGACCGAGATCTTCGAGGCCCCCGCCCCCACACGCCCCACCCCAAAGGCCAAGCCGCAAAAGCCCGCCCCAAAGGCACCAGCGGTGGATCCGGTGTTCACCCTGTCAGACCGATTTGAAATCTTGGCCATCTGCGCGCCAGGGCAAGAAAGCGCGCTTTGCGATGAATTAACCCAGCAGGGGTTTGCCAACCCCACCGCAATCGCGGGCGGCGCGACAGTCATGGGTGGCTGGGCGGATGTGTGGCGCGCAAACCTAAATTTGCGCGGCGCGGCGCGCATCTTGGCCCGACTTGGCAGCTTTCCTGCCGCACATCTGGCACAGCTGGATAAACGCGCGCATCGCGTGCCTTGGGCGGATATCCTGCCGCAGGGCGTGCAGGTCCGCGTCGAAGCCAGCTGCCATAAATCCAAAATCTATCACCAAAAAGCCGCAGCCCAGCGGGTTGAAACCGCACTGAAAGATTGCATCGGCGCGCAAATCGATCCAGAGGCGGCGCTGTGCATCAAGCTGCGCATCGATCAGGACATTTGCACCCTGTCGATCGATACATCGGGCGAGGCGCTGCACAAACGCGGCATCAAACAGGCCGTGGGCAAAGCGCCAATGCGCGAAAACATGGCCGCGCTGATCCTGCGCAGCTGCGGCTATACCGCGGGCGAGGCGCTGTATGATCCGATGTGCGGATCCGGCACCTTTGTGCTGGAAGCGGCAGAGATATCTGCCGGGCTGCAACCGGGCCGCGCGCGCCGTTTTGCCTTTGAATGGGTGCGCGGGTTTGATGCAAATGCCTTTGCGGCGCTGCGGGCCAGCGCCCCTGCGGGCGACCGGCCCGCGCCCGTTTTCTTTGGGTCCGACCGTGATGGCGGCGCGATCAAATCCAGCAACGCCAATGCAGACCGCGCAGGCGTGGCTGATTTGTGCCAATTCACCTGCGCCAGCGTATCGGATATCGCCGCCCCCGATGTCCCGCCTGGGTTGGTGGTCATCAATCCGCCATACGGGATGCGCATCGGTGAACGCCGGCCACTGTTTGCGCTTTATGGCACGATGGGCCGCGTGCTGCGTGAACGGTTCCGCGGCTGGCGCGTTGGGATTGTCTGCCCCGATGCCGGCCTGATCCGCGCGATGGAGCTGCCCTTTTTACCTCAGCCCCAGCAAATCATGCACGGCGGCATCCGGCTAGGCCTATACCAAACAAAGCCGCTGTAATTGATTGGGGGCCAGTTGCCCTATCGTTCGATGAACACCCCATCCACGCCGCGCAAAATGGGTTTCAAAAGATAGGTTAGAACCGACCGTTCCCCCGTGATCAGGTCCAGTGTGGCCGTCATGCCAGGGCGCAGCGCGGTAAGGTCCACCTTATTGTTGGACGTCCAATCCACCACCACCTGCGCCTTGAAATAGCTTTGCTCACGTCCCGCAACAGTTTCGGTTGTTGCATCGGCACTGATTAAGGTTAGGCGGCCCTGAAAATTACCATATATCGCTGCATCAAACGCATCCAATTTAATTGCAACGGGTAAGTCATTTATCAGACGACCAACATCTTTCGGCTGTATCCGGG
>JALQTR010000215.1 GCA_023260835.1 Paracoccaceae bacterium | reverse complement strand
GACCTCCTCGGACGTGCTCGACACCTGCCTGAACGTGCAGCTTGTGCGCGCGGCTGACATCCTGCTGGCGGGTCTTGATAAGGTTCTGGCCGCGCTGAAAACCCGCGCGCTTGAGCATAAACACACCGTCCGCGTGGGCCGTTCGCATGGGATTCACGCCGAACCCACCACCATGGGCCTGACCTTTGCCCGTTTTTACGCCGAAATGGACCGTAACTTGGCGCGCCTGCGTGCCGCGCGCGCCGAAATCGCTACGGGCGCTATTTCTGGCGCTGTTGGCACCTTTGCCAATATTGACCCCCGTGTGGAAGAGCATGTCTGCGCCCAGCTGGGCCTGTCGCCTGAACCCATCAGCACCCAGGTCATCCCCCGCGATCGCCACGCGATGTTCTTTGCCACTTTGGGCGTGATTGCATCCAGCATTGAAAACGTAGCTATTGAAATTCGCCACATGCAGCGCACCGAAGTGCTGGAGGGGGCAGAATTCTTTTCCATGGGGCAAAAGGGGTCCTCTGCGATGCCGCATAAGAAAAACCCCGTGCTGACCGAAAACCTGACCGGGCTTGCCCGTTTGGTGCGTATGTCGGTGATCCCAGCGATGGAAAATGTGGCGCTGTGGCATGAACGCGATATCAGCCATTCCTCGGTCGAGCGCGCGATTGGCCCCGACACCACCATCACGCTGGATTTTGCATTGGCACGTCTGACCAGTGTGGTCGAAAACATGCTGATCTTCCCGCAAAATATGCTGGACAACATGAATAAATTCCCCGGCCTGGTCATGAGCCAGCGGGTGCTACTGGCCCTGACCCAAGCCGGCGTCAGCCGCGAGGATGCCTATTCCATGGTTCAGCGCAACGCGCTGAAAGTCTGGGAAGAGCGCAGCGATTTCATGGGCGAATTGCTGGCCGATAAAGACGTGGTTGCCGCCCTGGGCGAAGACGCGATCCGTGAAAAATTCGACATGGGCTATCACACCAAAAACGTCGATGTGATCTTTACCCGCGTCTTTGGCAACAGCTGATCGGCACTGGCCCTTTTTTCATCAGGGCGTGATGCATATATCATCAAAGGATAAGCGATTTGGCCTTTGGGGGCGTGCAGCCCCCAAAAGACCAAAACCGCTCATCGCCCGCTGATGACGACCAAAGGGCCGCAACATGGACAGCTATGACACAGGACGGTTCCTTTATCTGGCGCTTTTGGGCGCAGCACTGGTGTTTTGGCTGATCACCAAAAATAAGGGCCAAATGATGCGCCGCGCACAGGATGCGGCGCTGTGGGGGCTGATCTTTATGGGGGTTTTGGCGGTGATCGGCATGTGGGATCACATCAAACAAACCATCCGCCCCACCCAATATGTCAGCGCCGGTGGCGGACAAATCATCGTCCCGCGCGGCCCCGATGGGCATTATCACCTGCGCATCATGGTCAATGGCGCACCGATTGAATTTATCGCCGACACCGGCGCATCGCGGGTGGTTCTGACGCGCGATGACGC
>JALQTR010000209.1 GCA_023260835.1 Paracoccaceae bacterium | reverse complement strand
TGCTGCCTTTCGTGATTGCTGCGCTGGTTGCGGTTCACATCTGGGCCTTCCACACCACTGGCAACAACAACCCCACGGGTGTTGACGTGCGCCGCGGGTCGAAAGCCGAAGCAGAAAAAGACACCGTTCCGTTCTGGCCCTATTTCGTGATCAAGGACGTGTTCGCGCTGGCCGTTGTGCTGCTGGTCTTCTTTGCCATCGTCGGCTTCATGCCGAACTATCTGGGCCACCCCGATAACTATATCGAGGCAAACCCGCTGGCGACCCCTGCGCATATTGTGCCTGAATGGTATTTCCTGCCTTTCTACGCCATCCTGCGCGCCTTCACTGGGGATGTGTGGGTTGTGATGTTTGCAAACTTCATCACCGGCGGCATTGTTGATGCGAAATTCTTTGGCGTCTTGGCAATGTTCGGTGCGATTGCCGTGATGGCACTGGCGCCTTGGCTGGATACATCAACTGTGCGTTCGGGCAAATATCGTCCGATGTTCAAGTGGTGGTTCTATCTGCTGGTTGTGGATTTCGTGGTTCTGATGTGGTGCGGCGCAATGCCGGCTGAACCCCCCTATTCCACCATCTCGCTGATCGGATCGACCTATTGGTTCGCCTATTTCTTGGTGATCCTGCCCCTGCTGGGCGTGCTTGAAAAGCCACTGCCGCAGCCCGCATCGATCGAGGAAGATTTTGCCGCCCATTACGGCGACAAATCGACCACCGCTGCAGAATAAGGACGATAGACAATGTTGAAAAAAATTACGCTCAGCGCGATCACCGCATTGGTTCTTGGCACCTCGGGTGCCATGGCCGCGGGCGGTGCCGGCCATATCGAGGATTTCCAATTCTCTTTCGAAGGTCCCTTTGGCACCTATGATCAAAACCAACTGCAGCGCGGCCTGAAGGTTTTCACCGAGGTTTGCTCTGCTTGCCACGGTTTGAAATTCGTGCCCTTCCGCAGCCTGTCCGAAGCGGGCGGTCCCGGCTTCACCGAGGACCAAGTGCGCGCCTATGCCAGCCAGTTTGATGTCTATGACAAAGAATTGGACGACACACGGCCCGCAAAACCCGCCGATAAATTCCCGGCAAACACGGGTGCTGGTGCTCCCGACTTGTCTTTGATGGCAAAGGCCCGCGCCGGCTTCCACGGCCCCTATGGGTCTGGGATCAATCAGCTGGTCAAAGGCATGGGCGGCGCAGAATATATCGCTTCTTTGCTGTCCGGATATACCGGGAAAGAAAAAGAAGAAGCAGGCGTGACGCTTTATGAAAACACCGCCTTCCCCGGCGGCTGGATTTCTATGGCGCCCCCGCTGTCAGATGAATTGGTTGAATTCGATGATGGTCACGACAATTCATTGCATCACATGGCGCAGGACGTCTCCGCATTCCTGATGTGGACAGCCGAACCAAAGATGATGGGCCGCAAGCACACTGGCTTCTTGGCTGTGTTTTTCTTGGTCGTTCTGACATCGCTTCTGTATCTGACCAACAAAAAACTCTGGGCGCCGCATAAAGGCAAAAAACAGGCATAAGCCTGACCCATGAAATTGAAAAAGGCCCTGCTGGTCTTACCAGCGGGGCCTTTTTGTATCACAGGTGATCGTTCTGATGGGGCGCAGGGCCACTGGCCATGCGCGCGATCTGCGGCCCCTCGATGGGGCCAAAGATCGCCCCCCCCCCTTTTCAGGCCTCTAACATCATCTGCGCGGCTTTTTCGGCAATCATAATCGTGGGGGAATTGGTGTTACCGCTGGTGATCCGCGGCATCACGCTGGCATCCACAACACGCAGACCGGGCGCCGCGCGCAAGCGAAGCTGCGCATCCAATGGCGCATCCGCGCCTACCCCCATGGCAACCGTGCCAACGGGATGAAAAATCGTGGTTCCAACATCCCCGGCGGCATTAATCAGCGTGTCATCATCGTCGCCAATAACGCCCGGTTTGATCTCTTGCGGATTATAGCGATCCATCGGCCCAGATGCCATGATCTGCCGCGCCAATCGAATCGACCGCGCAGCGGTGATCTGATCGGCCGGATCCGACAGATAATTTGGCGCAATCTTCGGCGCATCGCGGTAATCCGCGCTGGTAATATCCACCCGCCCGCGCGATGACGGGCGCAGGTTGCACACACTGGCGGTGATGGCCGGAAAATCATGTAAGGGCTGGCCAAAGGCCTCAAGCGATAGGGGCTGGACGTGGAACTCCAGATCCGGCGTCTCCAGATCTGGATGAGATTTAGCAAAGGCGCCCAGCTGCGACGGCGCCATTGACATCGGTCCCCGCCGGCGCAGCACATAATCAAGCCCAATGCGCATTTTCCCATGCCAGCTGGCCGCAAGGGTATTCAGCGTTTTCGCCCCCTCAAGCCGCCAAGCGCAGCGCAGCTGCAAATGGTCCTGCAAATTGCCACCAATCTGTGGCTGATCCGCCTGCACATCGATCCCATGCTGCGCCAAATGCGCGGCCGGACCAAAGCCCGATAATTGCAGGATTTGCGCCGATCCAATTGCCCCTGCGCTCAGCACCACATCGCCGCCGCAAAAGGCGCGCTGTGTCTGGCCCTGAACATCATATTCCACACCCACAATGCGCCCATCTTGCAGTATTAATCGGCGCACCTGCGCATGCGTTTGCACCTTCAGCCGCGCCTGTTTGCTGGCGCGCAAAAACGCTTTGGCGGTATTCATCCGCCAGCCATTTTTCTGGTTCACCTTGAAATAGCCAACGCCCTCATTATTGCCGGTGTTAAAATCATCGGTCGCTGGGATCCCCGCGGCCACCGCCGCATCGCGCCAATGATCCAGCACATCCCAATGCAGACGCTGATTATCCACCCGCCATTCACCGCCCGATCCGTGCAGATCAGACGGCCCCTCGACATAATCTTCGGATTTCTTGAACAAGGGCAGCACATCATCCCAGCCCCAACCGGCCAGCCCCATTTGTCGCCAGCCATCATAATCCGCCGCCTGCCCACGCAGATACAGCATTCCATTGATGGATGAACAGCCACCCAACACCTTGCCGCGCGGGTAAATCAGGCTGCGCCCGTTCAAACCTGGCTCGGATGCCGTTTTATACATCCAATCGGTGCGCGGATTGCCGATGCAATATAAATACCCCATTGGAATATGAATCCAGTGGTAATTGTCTTTGCCCCCAGCCTCCAGCAGCAGCACCTTGCGCCCCGCATCCGCCAGCCGTTTGGCAACAACACATCCGGCGCTGCCCGCGCCCACAACAATATGATCCCAATCCATTTTCATTCCTCCATCACACCGGCAAAGCGGTGGTTTTGAACACGGTTCGCAGCGCGAATGAGCTTTGCATCCGCGTCACCCCCGGCAACCGCGATAAATACTGCCGGTGTATGCGGGCAAAATCATCGGTATCTTCGGCCACCACCTTCAAAATATAATCGGCATTGCCCGCCATCAGATGGCATTCCAGCACATTTGGAATGTAAGATACAGCCTTTTCAAAGGCCTCGAGCACCTCATCGGCTTGCGCGCTGAGTGTGATTTCCACAAACACCGTGGTTGGCAGACCGATTTTACGTGCCGCCACCATGGCGACATAATCACGAATGATCCCCTCTTCCTCCAGCCGCTGCACACGGCGGTGACAGGCCGAGGCGGATAAATGCACCTGTTCGGCCAATTCCGCATTGGAAATGCGCCCCCGTTTTTGCAACAGCCGCAGAATACGGCGATCCACTTCATCCAATTGCATCACAAACACTTTCTTCGAAAATTATTGATTTAAACAGGATAATCTTGCAAAAAACTCTATTTGGCCAGAAGTATTTTCAAAACATTCCATCCGAACGCGTGCCACTGTGTCCGCAGGCAAACCCACATCCCAAAGGAGCACGCGCCATGAAAATCGGATGCCCAACCGAAATCAAACCCCAAGAGTTCCGCGTCGGCTTGACGCCCAATGCCGCGCAAGAGGCCACACGCGCCGGCCATCAGGTCCTGATCCAAGCAGGTGCCGGCATGGGCGCGGGATTCAGCGATGATGATTACATCGCCGCCGGCGCGCAGATCCTGCCCGATGCGGCATCGATCTTCGAGGCCGCAGATATGATCGTAAAAGTGAAAGAGCCGCAAGCGGCCGAGCGTAAAATGCTGCGCCAAGGGCAGCTGCTGTTCACCTATCTGCATCTAGCACCCGATCCTGATCAAACCCATGATCTGATTGCATCCGGTGCAACCTGCATCGCCTATGAAACCGTGACCGATGCCGCAGGCGGCCTGCCCCTGCTGGCCCCCATGTCCGAAGTAGCCGGCCGTTTGGCCCCGCAAGTTGGCGCCTATAGCCTGCAAAAGGCAAATGGCGGTCGCGGCGTGTTGATGGGCGGTGTGCCGGGGGTTGGCCCCGCCAAAGTTGTCGTCATCGGCGGCGGCGTTGTTGGCACCCATGCTGCGCGCATTGCTGCCGGCATGGGCGCGGATGTGACCGTTTTGGATCGGTCCTTGCCCCGTCTGCGGTATTTGGATGATGCCTATCATGGGCTATTCAAAACCGGCTATTCTTCACAAGGGTTGCTGGATGAATTGCTGATCAGCGCCGATATGGTGATCGGCGCGGTGCTGATCCCCGGCGCAGCTGCGCCAAAATTGGTGCGCCGCAGCGATTTTGCCAAAATGAAACCCGGTGCAGTGCTGGTGGATGTGGCGATTGACCAAGGCGGTTGCTTTGAAACATCGCGCGCCACCACACATCAGGACCCGATATACGAGGTCGACGGCATCGTTCATTACTGCGTCGCCAATATGCCAGGCGCAGTGGCCCGTACATCCACCATCGCATTGGGCAATGCCACCATGCCCTTCATGCTGGCCTTGGCCAACAAGGGCTGGCGTCAAGCCTGCGCCGATGATCCGCATCTGCTGAACGGTCTGAACGTGCATGCAGGGCAAGTGACCTATAAGGCCGTTTGCGATGCGCTGAATTTGCCTTATCTGCCTGCGGCAGACGCGCTCAGCGCCTGATCGAATGGTCCATGTGATCGGCCTGCGCCCCCTTTGGGGTGCGGGCCTTTTTGGTGATTTGCCCCCTGCTGGGGCTGGACGATAGCCGCCAAAGCGCCTAGGTTTAATTTAATACAGAAATCAGGTGCCAAACGAATGTCCGACCCAAGCCCATCCCCATCCGCCTATCAGGTTTTGGCGCGCAAATATCGCCCCGAAACCTTTGCCGATTTGGTTGGCCAACAGGCGATGGTGCGCACGCTGAAAAACGCCTTTGCTGCGGATCGGATCGCACAGGCCTTCATCATGACGGGGATACGCGGCACGGGCAAAACCACCACCGCGCGGATCATTGCCAAGGGGCTGAACTGCA
>JALQTR010000001.1 GCA_023260835.1 Paracoccaceae bacterium | reverse complement strand
ATGGTGGCCTGCGGCACCGCTTTCTACGCGGCGATGACGGCGAAATACTGGTTTGAAACCATCGCCCGCATCCCCGTGGAAATCGACATCGCATCGGAATTTCGCTATCGCGCCCCGCCCATGCGCGCGGGCAGCGCGGCGCTGTTTGTCAGCCAATCGGGGGAAACCGCCGATACCTTGGCTGCGCTGCGCTATGCCGCGGGCGAAGGCGCGCAGATCCTGTCGGTGGTGAATGTGCCAACCTCGTCCATCGCGCGCGAAAGTGCGGTGGCCCTGCCCATCCATGCTGGGGTCGAGGTGGGGGTCGCCTCGACCAAAGCGTTTACCTGCCAGTTAACCGTCCTGCTGCTGGCCGCGATCAAGGCCGCCATGCAACGCGGTCAGATTACTGCCGCCGAAGCGGCCGAGATGCACGCCGAATTGCGCAAATTGCCGGGGCTGATGAACAGTGCAATCGGCAATGAGGCCGGCATCAAAAAACTGTCTCGCAAATTATCCGAGGCCAGCGACATCCTGTTCCTGGGCCGCGGGCTAATGTATCCGCTGGCGCATGAGGGTGCGCTGAAGCTGAAGGAAATCAGCTATATCCACGCCGAAGCCTATGCCGCAGGGGAATTGAAACATGGGCCGATTGCATTGGTCGATGAACATGTGCCAATCATCCTGATGGCGCCGCGCGATGCGCTGTTCGGCAAAACCATTTCCAACATGCAAGAGGTGATCGCCCGCGGTGGCCGCGTCGTGCTGATCAGCGATGCCAGCGGCTGTGCAGCAGCCGGCAGCGACGCTTGGGCGCAAATCGAACTGCCCGCCGCGCCTGATTTTCTGACACCCATCCTATATGCCATCCCCGCGCAGCTGATCGCCTATCACACGGCGGTGGAAAAAGGTACGGATGTGGACCAACCGCGCAATTTGGCCAAATCGGTGACAGTAGAATGATCCGCCCAGCCCAAAGCGGGAAAGACTCGGCATCGTTCGATCAAGATCTGCATAATTTCCCCTATCATGTAGGTTAAAAAGCCATTAAAGTGGCTGCCAGTTTGCCAGAGCTGGCAACTTTCATTGTGGGAGAGAGAGAATGAAGAAGTTTATGACAAGCGCAGCAATTGCCGCGCTGATGGCGGGTGCTGCCGCCGCCGAGGACGTGAAGCTGGGCATTATCCTTGGCTTTACTGGCCCGATCGAATCCATGGTAGCGCATATGGCGCCCGGTGCGGAATTTGCAATCAAAGAAGCCAATGCCAGCGGCAAATTCATGGGCGGGTCGAACATCGCGGTTGTCACCGCTGATTCCACCTGCGTTGACGCAGCCGCCGCAACAGCCGCGGCCGAACGTCTGATCACCTCTGACGGTGTCAGCGGCATTGTGGGTGCGGATTGTTCGGGCGTCACCGGCGCGATTTTGCAAAACGTCGCCCGCCCCAATGGGATGGTGATGATTTCCCCATCGGCCACATCGCCTGCGCTCAGCGCGGCCGAGGATGACGGCCTGTTCTTCCGCACCGCCCCATCGGATGCGCGTCAGGGGCAGGTTATGTCAGACATCCTGATCGAACAGGGTATCAAATCCGTTGCACTGACCTATGTGAACACTGATTACGGCAAAGGCCTGACCGAAGCCTTCAAGGCCGCCTATGAAGCTGCCGGCGGGCAGATCACTGTGGCCGTTCCACATGAAGATGGCAAAGCCGATTACGCCGCCGAAGTGGGCACCTTGGCCGCCGCGGGCGGGGACCGTTTGGTGGTTCTGGGCTATGCCGATGAAGGTGGCGCAGGCGTTTTGCGCGCAGCACTGGATGCCGGCGCGTTTGACACGTTCCACTTTGCCGATGGCATGGTTTCCGAAAGCCTGGGCACCAATTTTGGCACCGATCTGGACGGGTCCACCGGCCAGCACCCCAGCCCATCGGTTGAATTGGCCGACCGCTTTGCCGATCTGACCAAAGGCGCCGGCTTTGATGCCTCATCGCCGTTCGTGCCAGAATCCTATGACGCGGCGGCGCTGATCATGCTGGCCATGCAGGCCGCAGGGTCCACCGATCCAAAGGTTTACAAGGACAAAATCTTTGATGTGGCCAATGCCCCTGGTGAGAAGATCCAATCGGGCGAGCTGGCCAAGGGCATGGAAATCTTGGCCGCAGGCGGGCAGATTGATTACGTCGGCGCCTCTGGTGTTGAGCTGATTGGCCCGGGCGAAGCGGCGGGCAACTACCGCGAGATGAAAATCGAAGGCGGCCAGCAAGTGACGGTTCAATTCCGTTAAGCCACGGCCCAAAAACATCAAAAGCAGCCTGGGGATGCCTCTGGGCTGCTTTTTCGCAAAACGCACGCGATAAGAAATTGGGGGCGCCCCGTGATTAAAGTTGAAAACCTGCGCAAATCTTTTGGCGGCTTTCACGCCGTGGATGGCGCCAGTTTGGAGATTGCCAAAGGATCCATCACCGGGTTGATCGGTCCAAACGGGGCGGGTAAATCCACCCTGTTTAACGTGATCGCCGGGGTTTACGCACCCACATCAGGGCGGGTGCTGCTGGATGGTCAGGACATCACTGGCCTGCCGCCGCATGATCTGTTTCATCGCGGCCTGCTGCGCACCTTTCAGATTGCGCATGAATTTTCATCCATGACCTGCCGCGAAAACCTGATGATGGTCCCCGCCGGCCAATCGGGCGAGACGCTTTGGAACACATGGTTTGGCCGCAAACGCATCGCGGATGAAGAACGCGCCCTGCGCGCCAAAGCCGATGAGGTGCTGGACTTCCTGACCATTTCCCATCTGGCCGATCACAAGGCGGGGCAAGTGTCCGGCGGGCAGAAAAAACTGCTGGAGTTGGGCCGCACCATGATGGTTGACGCGCGTATCGTCTTTTTGGACGAGGTCGGCGCGGGCGTAAACCGCACACTGCTGAACACAATCGGCGACGCGATCCAGCGGCTGAATGCGGAACGCGGGTATACGTTCGTGGTATGCTCACCGATCCGCAGAGCCAGCTTGCGCAGTTGTGCATCGCTGCCGTGGAACGTGAGACCGACCGCGTGATCTATGACGCGATGTTCGCGTCTGTTTTGACCGGCCGTAATTTCGGCACCACTGTTACCGCC
>JALQTR010000094.1 GCA_023260835.1 Paracoccaceae bacterium | reverse complement strand
CCCGGCGATCTGGAAAAATGCGAGTCCTTTGGCGCCGATATCCTGAAGCTCTGCGTCGAGGTCGGCGGCTGCCTGACCGGTGAACATGGCGTGGGCGTTGAAAAGCGCGATCTGATGGATCATCAATTCGCCCCCGATGATTTGGACATTCAAATGGCCATGAAAGATGTGTTTGACGCAGGCTGGCTGTTGAACCCGGCCAAGGTCTTCCCCCTGAACGCCAGTGCTAGCCGCCGCGCCCCGCGCGCGGATGCGGCATAAAAGGGGGGCAAGATCATGCATCCAACAACCGAAGCCGAATTGGCGCAAATCATCCAAGATGCCAGAGCCCCGCTGCAAATCACGGGCGGCGACACGCATCGTTTTGGCCCCGCCCATGGCGCGGCCCTGTCCACAGGCGGGCTGGATCAAATTTCGATCTATGAACCCGGCGCGCTGACGCTGGTCGCAGGCGCCGGCACGCCGCTGGCGCAGATCGAACAGATGATCGCCGCCGAAGGCCAATGTTTGGCGTTTGAACCGGCGCATTGGGGCGGCATTTTGGGGCGCAGCGGCGCGCCCACATTAGGCGGCATTATCGCCGGAAATATCAGCGGCCCCCGCCGCGTGATTGCCGGCGCCGCCCGCGATTGCGCCTTGGGCGTTCGCTTTGTCGATGGCACGGGCCGCATCCTTAAAAACGGCGGGCGGGTGATGAAGAACGTCACCGGATATGATCTGGTGAAACTGCTGGCCGGATCGCGCGGGCAACTGGGCGTCATCACCGAGGTCGCGCTGAAACTGCTGCCGCGCCCCGAAACAACGGCCAGCCTGATCCTGCGCGGTTTGGATGTGGGGCAGGCGATTGCGGCAATGTCCGCCGCGCTTGGCACCGCGTTCGAAGTCTCTGCCGCCGCCTATCTGCCCGATGCGGGCGAGGTCGCGCTGCGCGTTGAAGGGTTCGAAGCCTCTGTCGTCTATCGCGCGCAGGAATTGCGCGATCTACTGGGCAAAACCTATGCCGATATTGACCTGATCGATGATACCGCATCACAGGATCTGTGGCGCGGGATCCGCGATGTGCGCCCATTGATGGGGCTGGATGGCGATCTGTGGCGCATCAGCGTGAAACCATCAGATGGCATCGCTGTGGCAGCGGCGCTGAAGGGCGCGCCCTATTTGATGGATTGGGGCGGCGGGCTGATCTGGGCCGTGCTGCCCGCGGGCCATGATCTGCGCCCAGCCCTGAACGGGATTGACGGCCATGCCAGCCTGCTTCGCGCCGATGATGCGACATTCAACGCCTTGGGTGCGCTGCCCCCGCAAAACGCCGTACTGGCCGAGCTGACCCGCGGCATCGCCCAGAAATTCGACCCAAAGGGTCTGTTCCAACCACAAAAGGCCGCCTGACCCATGCAGACCTATTTCACCCCCGACCAGCTGCGCGATCCGGGTTTGGCCCGCGCCAATGACATCCTGCGTGCCTGTGTGCATTGCGGGTTTTGCACCGCCACCTGCCCCACCTATCAGGTGCTGGGCGATGAATTGGACAGCCCGCGCGGCCGGATTTACCTGATCAAGGATATGCTGGAAAATCAGCGCACCCCCGATGCGCGCACCGTCAAACATATCGACCGCTGCCTGGGCTGTTTGGCCTGTATGAGCACCTGCCCATCCGGTGTGCATTACATGCATCTGCTGGACGAGGCGCGCCATTACATCAGCCGCCATTACAAACGCCCCTTGGGCGATCGGGCGCTGCGTTGGGTGCTGGCGCAGGTCCTGCCCTATCCCATGCGGTTCCGTCTGGCCCTGCTGGGGGCCAAAATCGCCCGCCCCTTGCGCGGCCTGATCCCCGATGCGCGACTGCGGGCCATGCTGGATATGGTGCCAAAATCCATCCCGCCTGTCAGCCGCAACGACGATCCGCAAACCTTTGCCCCCGCTGCGCCCAAACGCAAACGCGTAGCGCTGATGACGGGCTGCGCGCAAAAGGCTCTGAACACAGACATTAACGATGCCACGATTGACCTGCTGACCCGATTGGGCTGCGAGGTGGTGGTGGCCAAAGGCGCCGGTTGCTGTGGGGCGCTGACCCATCACATGGGCCAAGACACCCCCGCAAAAGCATCCGCCGCGGCCAATATCCGCGCCTGGTGCGCCGAGATGGACAGCGCAGGTCTGGATGCGATTGTGATCAACACATCCGGCTGCGGCACCACGGTCAAAGATTACGGCACCATGTTTGCCCGCACCGATCTGGCCGACGATGCCACGCGGGTCGCGGCGCTTGCCTGCGATATCACCGAACTGCTGGCCCAGCTGGACTTGGGCGCGGCTCAGGCCCCCGAAGGGATGACCGTTGCCTATCACGCGGCCTGTTCGCTGCAACACGGTCAGCGGATTAAAACCACCCCCAAGGATCTGCTGAAAGCCGCTGGGTTTACCGTGGTCGAACCTGCCGACAGCCACCTGTGCTGCGGATCGGCTGGAACCTATAACCTGATGCAACCTGAAATTGCAAACCAGCTGAAGGCGCGCAAGGTAAAAACCCTGATGGCGAAATCCCCCGATGTGATCGCCGCCGGCAACATCGGCTGCATGATGCAAATCGGATCCGCCGCTGGCGTTCCCGTGGTGCATACGGTTGAGCTGCTGAATTGGGCCGCAGGGGGACCCAAGCCGCGCGCATTAACAAAATAAAGTTTGACAACCCCAGGCTGTAAATGCCACCCTTGATTGCATTGTTAATGTAATGAAGGAGTTAATTATGGCCTATCTTAATATGCGCATGGGGCTTGTGAAAGGAATGACCGCGGATCGGGACAATAATACCTGGCAAACAGTCACCTTTGATCCCGCAATGAATGACAGCAAAGACCACATCGCCTTCGCACAGGTCCAAAGTTATAATGGCGCACAAACCCCCGGGTTACGCATCCGCAATGTCACCCATGAGGGGTTTGAGATGCGCATGGATGAGGTGATTTCATCAGGCGAAACTGCCGATGGCACGCATGCCGCCGAAGATGTGTCTTGGATTGCCTATGAAATCGACCCAAGCGAATAAATGACAAAGGCCTGCGGTCAGGATGATCGCAGGCCTTTGGTGTCATGTTGGGATGGGATCAGTCGTATTTACGCTGATCCTCGATCACTATGCCATCGCGGGGCAGGCCGCCGGGGGCAACCAATTCCACCTTCGCCTTCAGTTTCAACGTGGCAACGATATCATTGGCAAAACTGTCTGCATCCGTCGCGGTGGTTTCAATCCGCACGGTCATGGCGTCCATTTCCCCCTCACGCGTGGCGATCACGCGGGCGCGGTCAATCGCGGGGTTTTTGGCGACCAGATCGGCAACCTGTTCGGGGCGCACAAACATCCCCTTGATCTTTGTGGTCTGATCGGCGCGGCCCATCCAACCCTTGATGCGCATATTGGTGCGGCCACAGGGGCTGTGCCCGGGCAAAACGGCGCTCATGTCGCCGGTTGCGAAACGGATCAGGGGGTAATCGGGGTTCAATGTGGTCACCACAACCTCGCCCACTTCGCCCGGGGCAACGGGGTTGCCGGTGCCGGGGGTGACGATTTCAACGATCACGCCTTCATCGACGATCATGCCTTCCATCGCCGCGCTTTCATACGCGATTGATCCCAGATCCGCCGTGGCATAGCCCTGCAGGCAGAATACGCCACGGTCTTTATATTCTTGGCGCAAGGATGGGAACAGCGCGCCGCCCCCAACCGTGGCTTTGGTGATGCCCAGCTTGACGCCCATTTCATCGGCTTTATCCAGAATGATCTTCAGGTAATCCGGTGTGCCGGCATAGGCAGTGCTGCCCACATCCGCCGCGGCGCGGACCTGCAATTCGGTCTGTCCGGTGCCGGCGGGCAGCACGGTCGCACCAACCGCGCGCGCGCCACTTTCAAACATCGTCCCCGCAGGTGTCAGGTGATAGCTGAAGCAGTTCTGCACAATATCGCCAGCGCCCACGCCAACGGCATGCAGCACGCGGCCAAACCGGAACCAATCGCCCGTCACCCCGCCGGGTTCATAAATCGGCCCCGGGGATTGGAAGATATGGGTGAATTCAGTCGCGGGTTTTGTGGTGTACCCGCCCAAGGGCGCGCGGGCCTTTTGTGCCGCACCCAGATCAGATTTGCGCATCACCGGCAGCGCGGCCAAAGCCGCCGCCGATGTGATGCTGGCCGGATCCACATCAGCCAGGCTGCCTGCGAACCCAACCGTTGCCTTGGCGCGCGCAATCTGCTGGGGCAGATCGCGGGCCAGATCAGCGGCGCGTTGGTCTTCACTGCGGGTTTCAAGCGCATCATAAAAGCTGGACATTGGGCAAATCCTTGGGCGTAGTCGTGTGGGTGATCAGGGGCGTGGACTTAGGCCAGCCAACGCTTGCGGCGACGATAGGACCGCGTGTCGCGAAAGCTTTTGCGCCCTTCATCCGACATACCCAGATAGAATTCCTTCACATCAGGGTTTTCGCGCAGATCATCCGCAGGGCCATCCATCACAACGCGGCCCGATTCCAAAATATACCCGTAATGCGCATACCGCAGCGCCACATTGGTGTTCTGTTCGGCCAAAAGGAAGGTCAGGCCTTCTTTTTCGTTCAGCTGTTTCACGATGTCGAAAATCTGTTCCACCAACTGTGGGGCCAGACCCATGGACGGTTCGTCCAGCAAAATGGTTTCGGGGCGCGACATGATCGCGCGGCCAATCGCCACCATCTGCTGTTCCCCGCCCGAGGTAT
>JALQTR010000015.1 GCA_023260835.1 Paracoccaceae bacterium | reverse complement strand
CGCGGTCCTGAATGCTGGCACTGGGGCGGTGTGCATCGTGGGTAAAACCCATGATTTTCATGTGGAAACCGCGCTTGGGATCACCTTGGATGAAAACATCGAGGTCATCGGCGACAGCATCGCCCATATCTGCGCCACCGGCCGCGAAGCCCTGTTTGATGCCGAACATTTCTTTGATGGATATAAATCCAACCCCGATTACGCCATTGCCTGCCTTCAGGCGGCGGCGCAGGCGGGGGCGCGCTGGATTGTGCTGTGCGACACCAATGGCGGCACGCTGCCGCATGAGGTGTACCAGATCACTCGCGCGGTGATTGATGCGGGCATTTCTGGCGATCATTTGGGTATCCACACGCATAATGATACGGAAAACGCTGTCGCCAACACTCTGGCTGCAATCGATGCGGGGGTGCGGCAAATTCAAGGGACGCTCAATGGTTTGGGCGAACGCTGCGGCAATGCCAATCTGACCAGTTTGATCCCCACATTGGTTCTGAAACCCCGATATGCCGATCAATTCGACACTGGGATTACGTTGGATGCACTGGCTGGACTGACCCGCGCATCGCGCCTGCTGGATGATATTTTAAACCGCGTTCCAATGCGGCAGGCGCCCTATGTGGGGGCATCGGCCTTTGCGCATAAAGCCGGTTTGCACGCCAGTGCGATCCTGAAGGATCCATCTACCTATGAACATATTGATCCCAGCCTGGTGGGGAATGCGCGGATTATTCCGATGTCCAATCAGGCCGGGCAGTCCAATCTGCGCCGCCGTTTGGCCGATGCAGGGCTGGTGGTGGACAAAGACAACCCCGCCTTGGGCCGCATTTTGGACATTGTCAAAGCGCGTGAAACCGAAGGCTATTCCTATGACACCGCACAGGCCAGTTTCGAATTGCTGGCGCGGCGTGAATTGGGGCAAACCGCACAGTTTTTTGACGTCAAACGATACAAGGTCACGGTCGAGCGGCGCAAAAACAAATACAACAAAATGATCAGCCTGTCCGAAGCCGTGGTGGTGGTGAAGGTGGATGGGGAAAAGCACCTGTCTGTCAGCGAATCGCTGGATGCGCAGGGCAATGACCGTGGGCCGGTGAACGCCTTGTGGAAGGCGCTGGCCAAGGATCTGGGCCGATATCAGGATTACATCACCGATATGCGTCTGGTCGATTTCAAGGTGCGCATCACCCAAGGCGGCACCGAAGCGGTCACGCGTGTTATCATCGACAGCCAAGACAGCACTGGGCGGCGCTGGTCGACCGTGGGGGTCAGCGCCAATATCGTCGATGCCTCATTCGAGGCGCTGCTGGATGCCGTGAATTGGAAATTAATCCGCGATGGCGCGCCCGTTTAACCCCGCCATTTTGCTGCTGGCCGCTGGGGCCAGCCGGCGCATGGGCGCAGGGCGTGATAAGCTGATGGAAGATGTGGATGGCGCGCCGCTGCTGGCGCGCAGCGCCCAGACGGCCCTGAAAACCGGGGCCAAGGTGATGGTCGCCCTGCCCCCAGATCGCTCCGACCGATTGGCCGCCCTGCCCCAAGGGGTGCATCCTGTTATCGTTAAGGACGCGCATATGGGCATGGGCCGATCCATTGCCGCAGGGGCGCAGATGGCGCAAGGCGCCGGATATGATGCGCTGATGATCCTGCCTGCGGATATGCCAGACATCACAGCAGAAGATCTCAGCGCATTGCTGGGACAGTATGAAACGCTGCCAGCAAGGTCCATCCTACGCGCCACCGATCAGACCGGTTTGGCCGGGCATCCGGTGATCTTCCCCCCCGCTGATTTTGCGGCGCTGTCCGCATTGCAGGGGGATATGGGCGCGCGGGCCATTTTGCAGACCGCGGGCGCCCGCGTGCTGTATCATCCGCTGCCCGGCACCCATGCGACCACCGATTTGGACACGCCGCAGGCGTGGCAGGATTGGCGCGCATCGCGCGGCCGTTGATTTACCCCGCCAGCCATAGATACAGCGGCAACCCAATGGTGATGTTAAACGGAAACGTCACCCCCAATGACAGCGTCAAATACACCCCCGATTGCGCCTGCGGCAGGGCAATCCGCATCGCCGCAGGCACCGCAATATAAGAGGCCGAGGCCGCCAAAACCATCAGCAAAAACAAACTGCCCGTTTGCAAGCCGATCACAGATCCTACGCCCAGGGCCATCAATGCGCCCAGCATCGGCATCAGCACGCCAAACCCAAACAATCCAGTGGACAGCATCTGCCGATTTTGCAGCAAGCTGCGCCCCGCAGACAGGCCCATATCCAGCAAAAACAGGCATAAAATCCCCGTAAAAGGCGTCACCACAAAGGGCGCGATCATCTGCATGCCCTTTTCTTGCGTCAAGGCACCAATGATGAAAGCACCGCCCAGCAGAACGATGGACCCATTGGCGAATAACTCCCGCAACGGCAAACGCCCCCCCGATTGGGACCCTGAAAACCGATGCGCAATGAACAGTGCAGACAGGATGGCCGGAATTTCCATACCCGCAGCAACCGCCACCATGAACCCATCATACGCAATGCCAGACAAATCCAACAAACTGGACGCCGCCACAAATGTCACGATTGAAATCGATCCATAATGCCCAGCAACCGCCGCGGCATTCACCGCATCCAACCGCGTCATCCCCAGAAGCAGCGCAAAAGCCACAAATGGGATCGCAAAGGACAGCATCAGCCCCGCCCCGATTGTGACAAACAGATCAAGCCGCAGCCCATGATCCGCTAGGCTATGCCCGCCCTTGAACCCGATGGCCAACAGCAGATACAGCGACATGAATTTCGCCGCGCCATCGGGGATCGACAAATCACTGCGCACAAAGGCAGCAATCAATCCCAAGACGAAAAACAAAATTGTTGGCACCATTAGATTGGCCATGACTATGCCAGCGATATCAGGCATCGCATCCCCTCCGATTAAAGTTTTGGAGGTCTTGCCGCAGGTAAATCCATAACTTAAATACAAATTACGTACTATTATCATAGTTTGGGGCTATAGATGCGACCCAGTCTGCGACAGATGCAATATATCGTCACCGTGCATGATCTGGGCAATGTCAGCCTGGCGGCTGAGGCGTTGAACGTCAGCCAACCCAGCCTGTCGGCGCAAATCAAATCGGTAGAAACCGATTTAGGCACGCAATTGTTCATTCGTGGGCGCAAAGGCGCAAGCCCCACAGGGGCCGGCACGGAATTTGTAATGCGCGCGCGGCTGATCCTGGCCGAGGTCGAAAAATTGCGTAACGCGCTGCACAGCGACACGCCCTTTGGTGGGCGCTTGCGGCTGGGGGTTTTGCCATCCATCGGCCCCTATCTTTTGCCGCAGGTGATGCAGAAATTGCACGCCGATCACCCCAATTTGCGGGTCATTTTGCGCGAAGAAAACACCGTGGCATTGGAAGATGGGCTGCGTAATGGGCGGTTTGATGCAATCCTGTCCACCCCCGAGGATCACCCCAACACCAAAGCCACCCCCCTGTTTACCGAAGACCTGTGGATCGCCCTGCCAAACGATCATCCGCTTGCACAGCGCGATGAAATCACAGCGCAGGATTTGACCGGTCAGCGGTTGCTGACGCTGGATCATGGGCATCGTTTGACACGCATGGTGTTTGGCATTGCGGGGCAAAGCGGGTGCACCGTATCGGATGATTACGAAGGCACCAGTTTGGAATCACTGGTTTTGATGGCGGCCACAGGGGCCGGATTGGCCGTTTTGCCACGTCTTTTTATGCAATCCAGACCGCGCGCCGAGGTCACATTACGCCCCTTGGCCATCCCACAGGCCACCCGCACCATCGCCCTGATGATCCCCGCACATGATCCAATGCGCACTGGCCATCAGGCGCTGGCGCAAATTTTACGGCAAACCGCATCAAATCTGGGGCTTTCATTGGCATAAGCGGCCACAAATGGGGTTGATCCTGCGCCCCAAGGCCCGTAGTAAGGCGCAAATTCATTGGGCGTCCCGCTTTGGGGCGCCTGTGGCATATGCGAGGAAAACATGCAATTCACCCAAACCCTGAATGAAGGCCTGAAGCGCGGCTATACCATCACCCTGACGGCAGCCGAGCTGGATCAAAAAGTTGATGAGAAGCTGAAAGAAGCGCAGCCTGAAATTGAAATCAAAGGTTTTCGTAAGGGCAAAGTGCCCATGCCGATGCTGAAAAAGCAATTCGGCGAACGCGTCATGGGTGAAGCGATGCAAGAAAGCATCGATGGCGCCATGTCCAAACATTTCGAAGACAGCGGCGACCGCCCTGCCCAGCAGCCTGATGTGAAAATGGTTGACGGTGAAAACTGGAAGCCCGGCATGGATGTCACGGTTGAGCTGTCCTATGAGGCCCTGCCAGAAGTGCCCGAAGTCGATTATGCCAGCATCAAACTGGAACGCCTGACTGTTGCCGCGGATGACGCATCCGTAACCGAAGCGCTGGAAAACCTGGCGCAGAACGCACAGGATTTCGAAGACCGCAAAGCGGGCAGCAAAGCCAAAGACGGCGATCAGGTTGTGATCGATTTCTTGGGCAAGGTGGATGGCGAAGCCTTTGAAGGTGGCGCCGCCGAAGATTACCCACTGGTTCTGGGGTCCAACAGCTTTATCCCCGGGTTCGAGGATCAGCTGGTTGGCCTGAAAGCCGGCGAAGAAAAGAACGTGGAAGTGAGCTTCCCCGAAGAATATGGCGCCGAGCATCTGGCCGGTAAAGCCGCTGTGTTTGAATGCAAGGTGAAGGCCGTTAAAGCCCCCAAAGCCGCCGCAATCGATGACGAGCTGGCCAAAAAATTCGGTGCCGAAGATCTGGCCGCGCTGAAGGGTCAAATCTCGGAACGTCTGGGCGAAGAATACAAAGGCGCGGCTCGCGCCCTGGTGAAACGCGCCCTGCTGGATGCGCTGGACGAAAAGCTGAATTTCGAACTGCCTGAAAGCCTGGTCACCGCCGAAGCCAACCAGATCGCACACCAGATGTGGCACGAAGAAAACCCCGAGGTGCATGACCACAACCACGGCGAAATCGAAGCCACGGATGAGCACAAAAAACTGGCTGAACGCCGCGTGCGTCTGGGCCTGACATTGGCCCGCATCGGCGAGAAGGCGGAAATTTCTGTATCCGACGCCGAAATGACCCAAGCCATCATGGCACAGGCCCGTCAGTATCCAGGACAAGAGCGTCAATTCTTTGAATTCGTTCAGCAAAACGCACAGATGCAGCAGCAGCTGCGCGCGCCGATCTTCGAAGATAAAGTGGTTGATCACATTCTGGAACAGACCACAATCACTGAAAAAGCCGTGGACAAAGACGCCCTGCAGGCCGCTTTGGAAGCCATGGACGCGGAAGATTAATCAACCGCAACAGGACGTAAAAAAAGCCCCGGATCCAGCAATGGGTCCGGGGCTTTTTCATGTAATGGTCGGGCTATCAGCTAAAGCGATGCTCCATCGAACTGGACGGCTGTCCACAGCCCGCTTCGCCCACAATGCGCGCCGGAATGCCCGCCACGGTTTTGCACGCTGGCACATCCGACAGGACAACCGATCCGGCCGCGACGCGTGAACAATCACCAATTTTGATATTCCCCAGAATTTTTGCGCCGGCCCCGATCAGAACGCCGTTGCCGATTTTGGGGTGGCGATCCTCATCCTCTTTGCCGGTGCCGCCCAGCGTGACCGCGTGCAACAGCGATACGTTATCCCCGACAACCGCGGTTTCGCCGATAACGATGGAATGGGCATGGTCAATCATCAACCCCTTGCCGATTCGTGCGGCGGGGTGAATATCAACGCCAAAAACCTCGCTGACGCGCATCTGAATCAAATAGGCCAAATCGCGCCGACCTGACATCCACAGATGATGCGCAATGCGATGCGCCTGTGTGGCCTGAAATCCCTTAAAGAACATCAGTGGCTGCATATAGCGGTGGCAGGCCGGATCACGGTCATAGATTGCAACGATATCCGCACGGGCCGCGGCGGCCAATTCTGGGTCGGCGTCATAGGCATCATCAAAAATTTCGCGCAGCAGCTGTTCGGGCATTTCGCCATTGCTCAGCTTCATGGCCATGCGAAAGGCCAGTGCGCATTCGATTGTGCCGTGGTGCAGGATGCTGTGGTGCATCATGCCGCCCATCAGGGCCTCATTCTTGACGACCTCTTCGGCCTCATCACAGATGCGGGTCCAAACCGGATCGACCGGAGCGATTTTGCTGTGTGTTTTGGCCATCTATGTCCCCTATGCGTGGTGCGACGTTTATGCATAGTATCACATAGGGGACAATTTTCAAATGCCAACCCGAAGCTGTCACAAAGACGTGAGCAGAGATCGCGCCGAAGCCCCCACCCCAAAGCGGCTGGATATTTGCGCAACCTGCCACCAGCCATCCTCCGCATCAACCAATTGATCCAGCAGATCATCCGGCAAGTCATATGCCGATTGCGCGACGGTGGCTTCACGCAAGATACGATCCCCACGGCCGATGGTCAGCAGATACTGCGCGCCGCCATCGGGCAGTGGCACTTCGGGCAGGTCCCAGCGATCATCCCCCACCGCGACGCGGCGGATCCATGACAGCTGCGCGCCGGTTTGGCGCAAATGCACCGGCGCGGCGGGGCGATTTCCCGTGCCATCAAACACCAAATCCACAGCCGTCATCACAGGATCATCCAAATCCACCCCCAAGGGGCCAATACGCAGGCTGCTGTTGCTGCCAAGCGGCAGCGAAAAATTGGCAATTGGTTGCACGCGGTCATCCAGCAGAACAAAATGGCTGCCCTGCGGCCACGGCCTGCGGATATAGGCATCCGTGCCGCAGGCGCCGCGGATCAGGCCACGAAGCTGCCAAACGCCGCCATCCAAATAGGCCGTTTGAAACTGCACCACTTCCCAGCCCGTCAGGCTGCCATCGCCAATGGCGGCCAGATTTTTCCCAGCCAGTAAGGCGGCATAATCAACATCCACCAATGCGCCATCTTGCAGGGTCACCTGCAATGTGTGTTCTGGGTGAAACTGCCCCGGCGGCGCCGCGGACAAGGATGCCGCCAAGGCCCCAATACGTGCCGGCGCAGGAGCCTGATGCAGCAAGGATAAATCTGCCCCGCTGCTGGCGCCATACACAACGGCTGGCACGACCCATGGCTGCGCGGTGGCCGCAAACCGCGGTGCCGGCGTGGCAATGCCATCATAAAGCTGTGGCAAATCCAGCAATAAACTGGTCACAGGCCCCGGCTCTTTATGGCGCGGCAGGCTGGGGGGGATGTCGTCAAACGGGGCCGGCGCATTGATCGCAGGCGCGGTTTGCACCGCATCAATCAACATATACGGCCCGTGTTCGACGCCGGTGATCCGGTACCAGCTGCTGTCCCCAGCAATCTGAACCACATCACCTGGCGCCAATGGCCCCTTTGAATTGGGCAAGGCAAAACGGATCTGCGTCAAGGCCAGACGGGTTTCTTGCAGCCAGCGGGCAACGGTTTGTCGGGCCTCGGCGCGGGTCAGGCGCATGGGCAATTCTGTGCCCTGCGCGGCGTGGGTTTGATCATCGGGTAAGATCGCCTCTTCAAACTGGGGCTCGCCTTGACCGTCGGCTTCCAAATATCGCAACCGTACACGGCCGGGGCCTTCGCCCGCGGCCAGGCGCTGAAATTCAATCAGGTGATCCAGCTGCGAACTGCGCACAAGATCCGCATCCGACAGGCGCACAGGCGGCTGCGCGGACCGGCTGATAAAGGCCAGCCGCCCACCGCGCGCATAGGCATCAAACCCATGATGCAGCATCAACTGTTCAATCGCGCGGCGCGCGCTGGCCACATCAGTGACACTGTATCCGCGCACAAACCCATACAGCTTCGTGGTATCCACATCCAGCAGCCCAACACGGGCGCAAATTTGCTGCACCACACGCGCCAATGGCTGCCCTGCGCTGCGCCCGTTCAGCCAATGGCCGGTTGCGTAATTGCCCGCATCCGCCCAGATATCGCGGCGCGCCGGAAACCACGGATAGGGTCGCGCATCCCACGCCCAAGCGTAGATATTGCGCGTATCAATCATCGCGCCACCGTACACATCCGACACAGGGTTGCGCGTTTCATCCTGCCAATAGGACAGAACCGCCTGAAAATAGGCGCGCGGCATCAGCTCGTCCCGTTGACCATTAGAATAATGGGGCAAAGCCGATTCCACAGATTTTGGATCCAGAAATTTATTTGGCTGATTGGCGCCTTTATCAATCGCTGCACAGCCAATTTCGGTGAACCAAATCGGTTTGCTGCGCGGTTGCCATGGGGATGGGGTGTCCGTTTCAACCCCATTGACACGGTCATAATGATCATTGGCCCACCAATTGCGCATATCCTTGTATCGCCAAATCCATGGTCGGCCCTGCCCATCGGTAATGGGGGTGCGGATTTGATGGTCGCGGGCGGTATCGCCATCGTAATACCAATCATACCCTTCGCCGCCTTCGATATTCCCCTGCAGGTAATCCTGCGCATAGATCGTGCCAAAGCCTGCATCCAAATGATCCACGCCATCGCGCCAATCGGACAGGGGCATGTAGTTATCAATTCCAATGAAATCGATATTGGGATCCGCCCAAAGCGGATCCAGATGGAAATAGACCGACCCCGGTTCATGCACCGGATGATACCCAAAATATTCCGACCAATCCGCCGCATAGCTGAGTTTGCAATCAGGCCCCAAAATCATCCGCACCTGCGCGGCAAGGTGAATAAGCGCCTGCACAAAGGGAAATCCGGCCCCGCCGCGCAATTGGGTCAATGCCCGCATTTCCGACCCGATGCAAAACGCATGAACCCCGCCAGCCGCCGCACACAGCGCCGCCTGATGCAGGATAAATCGGGCATAGCCCCAATCATCGGCGGGGCCGGTATAGATCACGGTTCCGTTCTGAACAGTGAAATCACCCGCCGTGGCTGCGCCAACAAAGGCGGCAACCTGATCATCAACATCCGCAGTTTGATCTGGGCTTTTGTCACGGCCCGGGGCAATATCGGCCGTAATGCGCCCGCGCCATGGCAGCTGGGGTTGCTCGGGCCCCTGCCCCCATGGGTCTGGCAGGCCATTGCCTGCAATCTGATCCATCAGGATAAAGGGATAATACATTACGCGTTTATTGCGGGTGCGCAGTGCGGCGATGGCCTCGATCACCGATGCATCTGATGGCGTGGCCCCATAGACCGGCGCATCCCCAATGCGCGGCACCCGCGCGGCGCTGGTGCGTGTAACACCGCTGACAGACCAGCGTTGCGGCCGCCCTTCGAACGCAGTTTGTTCGAT
>JALQTR010000147.1 GCA_023260835.1 Paracoccaceae bacterium | reverse complement strand
CATAAAATCCGCGCCGAACAGGATGGCGCACATTTCCATCACGTCTTCGGCGTTTTTGGGGCTGGTGGTCATGCCCATGAACATTTTATCCGAATGTTTCATCGAACTATAGGTGATGCGCAAATGCCGTTGGCTGATCGGATGATCATAGGGTTCGACAATGTGATGCGCGGTGGAATGCATCGCCGGCAGCATATGCGCCAATTTATGAAACATCGCCAAATCATCCAGCGTGGGGTTGCGCCGCTGATCGTCCAAATCGCGCAGGAAGGGCGCGCCGGTCATGGGAACAAAAACCGCATTGCGCCCGCCCAGATCAACATTATTGGCAGGGTTGCGCGCATGATAGGTGAAGCTGGCGGGGATGGTGGCAATCAAATCGCGCACCAACCCACGGTCCAGATACACCCGATCCCCAACCACTTTGGCCCCTGCGCGGCGCCAATCGGCCAATGCGATGTCATCGCGAAATACCACTCCGGTGTTTTCCAAGATATGCATGGATGCGGCATCAATTTTCTCAACTTGCGCGCCAGACATGATTTCGGTCAAGGGCAGGGCATTTTCCAACCCGGGCAGCATTTGAAAATCTGGGGCAAGCCGTGCTGCCCGCCGCTGGGCGCGCCCGCCGGATCGGCTGCGGGATGCTGGTTTTTGTGTGTCTTGGGTCATGGCGGCCTCTTGCGTTCTGATTGCGGCGATTAAGGCATCAAAACCGGCAAGAGTATGACCCGTTTTGCGAAATCTATGTGCAAAAAACGACCAAAACGTATTTTGCTGCATTCCGCATAAAAATCGCGCTGTCGTAATTTTGTAACAAAATCGACACCTATCCTTTGCATTCCCCACGCATACCCACGGGCAAGATTGAAGGGAATGTTGATGCTTATCGTTAAGAATCTGACAAAACAATTTGGATCGAACACAGCTGTCGATCGGGCCAGTTTTTCAGTTGATAAACCAATGATGATTGGGATTATCGGCCGGTCCGGTGCCGGAAAATCCACATTTTTGCGGATGATGAATCGCCTGACGGATGCCACGGATGGGCGGCTGGAATTTAACGGTGTGAATGTGCTGGCCCTGCACGGCGCGGCGCGGCGCAAATGGCAATCTGATTGCGCGATGATTTTCCAGCAGTTCAATTTGGTGCCGCGTATGGATGTGGTGTCTAATGTGCTGCATGGAACGCTGGGACGCCGGTCTGATATTGCCACGCTGTTTAATCTGTATCCATCGGCGGATATTCATAAAGCTATTGATATATTGGAACGTTTGGGCGTGGCTGCACACGCCGCAAAACGCGCCGAGGCCCTGTCGGGCGGGCAACAGCAGCGTGTCGCCATTGCGCGCGCCCTGATGCAGGACCCAAAGATCATTTTGGCGGATGAACCGATTGCCTCGCTTGATCCGATGAATGCGCAAACAGTGATGGAAACTCTGCGCCGTATTCATGAAGAGGATGGTCGCATGGTCATCGCCAACCTGCATACACTGGACACGGCACGGCGCTATTGTGATCGCATCATTGGGATGCGCGATGGCCGGATTGTATTTGATGGCACGCCTGAACAGCTGACCACCGGTGCCGCGCGCGATATTTATGGCGCTGGCAATGATTTTAGCGAAGCCGCCACATCCACCGAAATCAAAGATTTACCCCCATTGCCGCAAAGCATCCGCGATGCGGCCATGGTGTAACCCCCCGTTTCATCACCCCGCATAATCCGAACAAACCGCGGGACATAACATTGGAGAGAAAGATGAAAAAACTGATTGCAGCCGCATTGATGACAACCGCCCTGACCGGCACAGTGTCCGCCGCAGGGATCGATGGGTTCAACATCGGTATTTTGGGCGGCGAAAACGCACAGGATCGCTTGGCCAACCATGAATGCCTGAAGACCTATGCAGAAGAGGCATTGGGCGTTCCAGTGAAACTGTTTGCCCCTGCCGATTATGCAGGTGTTATTCAGGGCCTTCTGGGCGGCACCATTGATATGGCTTGGTTGGGGGCTTCGGGCTATGCGGCCACCTATTTGGATGATCCAGAAGCGGTTGAACCTGTGTTGGTCAAGGTGAATATGGATGGATCCATCGGGTATTATTCGATCGGTTTTGCCCGCAAAGACAGCGGCATCAAATCCTTGGATGATATGAAGGGCAAGCGCTTTGGGTTTGGCGATCCAAACTCGACCTCGGGCTATCTGATCCCATCGATTGAAATTCCACAGTACAAAGATGGCATCACCATGAACAGCGGCGATTACTTCGCCGAAGTGAAATTCACAGGCGGTCACGAACAGACAATTGTTGCGGTAAATAACGGTGATGTGGATGGCGGTGTGACCTGGGCGGACGGCCAAGGCGCATGGGAAGATGGGTTTAATTCGGGCGCCTTGCGCAAGGCGGTGGATGCGGGTCTGATCGACATGAACGATCTGACAGAAATCTGGCGTTCAAAAGAAATCCCCGAAGGTCCCGTTGTGCTGCGCAAGGCGCTGCCACAGGACGTGAAGGACAAAATGACAGCTCTGATTGATGGTCTGTATGAACAAGACCGCGAATGCACCTATAATATTTCAGCCGGTGAATCGCTGGGCTTCAAGCCGATCACCCATGCGCAGTATGAATCGATCGTTGCCGCGCGCAAAGCAAAATCACAGTAATCCAATCATGTGATTGACCAGCCCGCCGCGTTCTTCCCCGCGGCGGGTTTTTTTAAAGGATGGTAATTTATGGCCTTTGTTGAAGGTGATTTTCGCGCCCATTACATCAGCATGACAAAACGCAAACGCCTGTATGGTGGGATGCTGCTGTCATTTTTCATCTTGCTGATGGTATCTGGGTTTATGCTGGCAGATGACCGCAATGCCGCTGGATTTTGGGATGGTCTGACCCAGATCTTCGATTTTCCCGCCGCTGTTTGGGCCGATACCGCGCCGAAATTGGACCAATTGCCGGGGCATATTGCGACCTATTTCCCTGCGCTGGTGGAAACCATCAACATTGCGGCTGTATCGACCCTGATCGGGGCCATCTTCGGCACGCTTCTGTCGCTTTTATCGACCCGCGGTTTGGCCCGTTGGCCCCGCGCCATTCCCATTTTCCGCCGCAGCATGGATATGATGCGCGCGATGCCCGAAATTGTGATCGCCCTGATGTTGATTTTTATTCTGGGCGGCGGCCCAGTGCCGGCGATGATTGCCATTGCCTTTCACACCACCGGTGCCTTGGGGAAGTTGTTTTCCGAAGTGAATGAAAACGCGGATTTGAAACCGGTCGAGGGCCTGTCATCCGTTGGGGCCAGCTGGTTTCAGCGGATGTATTTGGGCATTATCCCACAGGTTCTGCCAAATTACTTCAGCTACGCGTTGCTGCGGTTTGAAATCAACATCCGCGCCTCGGCCATTTTGGGCTTCGTGGGCGCAGGCGGCATCGGGTATGAACTGAAAAACGCGATGTCCTGGGGCAAGGGTAAATTTGACGAGGCCGCGGCGATTTTCATCCTGCTGTTCGCAACAATCGTGCTGTTTGACCAATTGTCCAGCATGGTTCGTAATCATCTATCTGCCAAAGGGGGTCACTAATGGCCGCTGATATCTATGCCACCACCGATTTGCGTGCCCATGTTGATGGGCTGTTTCTGCGTAAGAAACTGATCGCATTGGGCCTGCCGCTGTTGGTTCTGGGGTATTTGGTTTACGTGTTCTTTGCCTTCGACATAATGGGTCTGGCGCAGCGGGCGCGGATGGATAATGCAATGACTTTGGCGGCTGATATGGTCAGCTATAAAACCCATGTCACGCGCGATAACCGCAGCGGCACCACAACCGTTGCGATCGAGGGCGAGCGTAAAGGCCAATACCCAGACGGCCATTTGCCAGATTGGGTCCGCATGGATGGGGGCAATACCTTTATTAATTTGGGCGCGGATCATCAGGTGACATTCATGACCGATGGATCACTTTTGCTGCGTGTGCCGGAATTTGGCGAGATCACCGCCAAAATGGATGGGCGTTCTGTGGTCACCAATCTGCCTGCGGATGTGCCCAATTGGATTAACCTGTCCAAAACGCGTTTGGCCATTACCACAGATGCGGGGCGCATTTCCTTTACCCGCAATAAAACCGAAGTTTTTAATTATGCCCCGGGGTGGGAGCTGTTCTTCTTCACCTTTGACAGCCCCTATTACGGCGCTGGCATTCTGGATATCCTGTTTGGTGCGCGGATTGATCCGGATCGTATGAATATCGCGGGTGCATTGGCTGATTTTTGGCACAACAAAATGTGGTCGCATGGGCAGGTGGCTTGGGCCCTGTTTGAAACGTTGTTGATGGCCTTTTTGGGGACGTTTGGCGCGGCGATCATCTCGCTTCCGCTGGCGTTTCTGGCGGCCAAGAATTTCACACCGTTGCAGCCCATTCGATTTGCCCTGCGCCGTGTGTTTGATCTGTTCCGCGGCATTGATGGGTTGATTTGGACAATCATTTTGGCCCGCGCCTTTGGCCCCGGGCCACTGACTGGCGCCTTGGCGATTTTGCTGACAGATACTGGATCGTTCGGGAAAATGTTTTCCGAAGCGTTGGAAAACGTTGATGGCAAACAGATCGAGGGCGTGGCCTCAACCGGGGCGGCACCCATGCATCGCTATCGGTTTGGGGTAATCCCCCAGATCACACCCGTTTTACTGTCGCAGGTTTTGTATTTCTTTGAATCCAACACGCGCAGCGCAACGGTCATTGGGGCCATCACGGGCGGCGGAATTGGCCTGCTGCTGACACAGGCGATGATCACCCAAAAAGATTGGGAAGAGGTCACATATTACATCATCTTGATTGTTCTGATGGTGATGCTGATGGACAGCCTGTCTGGTTGGTTGCGCCGCAAATTGATCAAAGGTGAATAATGTCAAAACTTGGCTATGACCCGCTTATCCATCCCGGTGCGCAGCTGCATCATGTGACCTGTGGCCCCTATGTTGAAATCGGCGAGGGCAGCCGGGTGCTGCATAGCGAATTTGGGGATTATTCCTATTGCGATCGTTACGCTGAAATTGCCAATGCGAAAATCGGCAAATTTTCTAACATTGCGGCGTTTTCACGTATAGGACCCACGGATCACCCCATGCAGCAGGCCTCGCTGCATCACTTTTTATACCGCTCCAGTGATTATTGGGATGATGCTGATGTTGATGCGGATTTCTTTGCGGCCCGCGCCGCGCGTGTGGCGCATATTGGGCATGACACATGGATCGGCCATAATGCTGTGATCAAACCGCAGGTCACAATCGGCCACGGCGCGGTTGTGGCGTCTTCGGCGGTGGTGACAAAGGATGTGGATCCTTATTCCATCGTTGCAGGCATTCCAGCCGTGCCAATCCGTGATCGGTTCCCCCGCGCAATTGCGGATCGGGTGATGGAACTGGCTTGGTGGGATTGGGACCACCAAACTCTGCGGATGCGGCTGGACGATTTTCGCGCCCTGCCGATCGAGGCGTTTTTGGAAAAATACGAATGATACCGGCGCTTGGGCGGGGTTAATCCTCGGCGGCGATGGTCAGGGCAACGCGGCTGCCCGCAAAGCGGGTGATACCGTATTCAATCGGGGTGCCGTCAGGGGTGGTATTGATCGATACCGAGCGTAAAATCGGATCACCTTCGCGGATGTTCAGGTGCAGCGCCTCGGTCGTGCTGGCGCGTTCGGCGGTAATGCGTGTGTCACGGCGCAGATAATCTGGTATGCCATTTTGGGCCAAAGCGGCGGTGACAGATGTCTCGTGGGCCAAAATGTCGGCGATATCCGGCAGGTGCCGCACCGGAAACAGGCTTTCGAAATAGGCCAGCGCAGATGCACCGGACATTGAAATGCCTTCGTAAATTGTCACGGCCTCGCCCGCGGGAATGCCCAAGGCGTCTGCTTCGGTTGCTGTGCTGGGGCGGGTTTCCAGGCGCAGCGCACGCTTATGGGCCAATTTTCCCGTGGCTGCGATATTTTGGTGGAACCGCGTGCGCCGGCCGATTGGATAATCGGTGGGGGCTTGGGTGACAAAAACCCCAGACCCACGACGGGCATGCACGGCGCCTTGATCGGCCAAATCTGCCAATGCGCGCCGCACAGTGTGGCGGTTTACGCCAAACCGGGCCGACAGCGCGGCCTCGGTCGGCAGTTTGCTGCCCTCGGGGTACAGGCCTTGGCCGATTTCTTGCGTGATGGTTGCTGCGATGGATTGCCAAATGGGGGTGCGGGTCATGTGTTACAAAACTTTCATAAGACTCTTCTTGCTTGGGAACCCTTCGCGGCGTATGATTTGTATAGTTGTCTATTAACTTATACAAGGTGTCTAATGCAAGGCCTTCAAGCGGATCAAAAATTGCGGCAGGCGTGGATGGGCCAATTGGCCAAGGCGCCATCGGATAATCTAGCAAAATTGTTTGACAGTTTTGTGAAACAACCCGAATTCACGTGGCTTCAGGCACCAGAGATTGGGGCGGTGATGGTGCGAGGCCGCGCAGGCGGCACGGGTGCGCAGTTCAATCTGGGTGAAATGACCATTACGCGCTGCGCCCTGCGTCTGGCCAGTGGCGAGGTTGGTCATGCCTATGTTCAAGGGCGTGATAAGGCGCACGCCCAGCGGGCGGCACTGGTCGATGCATTGATGCAAACCGATCAGGCGCCGGCGCTGCAATCCGCCATTTTGGGCCCGCTTGCGGCCGAAGCGGCCGCACGTAATACGGCCCGCGCGCAAAAGGCCGCGGCAACCAAGGTTGAATTTTTCACAATGATGCGGGGGGAAGATTGATGCAGCAAGATGCGCTTATCGGTGGGTTTGACAACCCGCCTGTGATGTCGGCGCGTGCCTTTCGCGGGGCGCTGGATGCGCTGGCGCGCCCGGGCAGCATTCACCGGATCGAAGGCGCCAGCGGGCCTGCGCCCGTGTCGCCGGCGGCGGCCAGTTTGCTGCTGACCTTATGTGATGCGGAAACGCCGCTGCATTTGGCGGGGGCGTGGGATAGCCCTGGGCTGCGTGATTGGGTGACCTTTCATTGCGGCGCGCCATTGGTTGGGGCGGCGGATGCAATGTTTGCATTGGGCGATTGGCCGGCCCTGTGCCCCATGGATCAATTCGCCATTGGAACACCCGAATACCCAGACAGATCCGCCACGTTAATCATCGAAATGCCGCAGATTGTGGCCGATGGCACCCGCCTGCGCGGCCCCGGCATCAAAGACAGTGCCGTATTGAACCTGCCGGACCCAACGGTGGTGCAGCGCAATGCGGCATTATTCCCGCTGGGGCTGGATTTCTTTTTCACCAGCGGATCCCATATCGCGGCCTTGCCGCGCAGCAGCCGATTGGAGGAAATCTGATGTATGTTGCCGTCAAAGGGGGCGAGCGCGCAATTGAAAACGCGCATAACTGGCTGGACGAGGAACGCCGCGGCCCGCAAGACATTGCCGAGCTGAGCATCGCACAAATCCGCGCGCAGCTGTCATTAGCTGTGAATCGGGTGATGGCCGAAGGGTCGCTTTATGATCCAGACCTTGCCGCGCTTGCGATTAAACAGGCGCGCGGGGATCTGATCGAGGCGATCTTCTTGATCCGCGCCTATCGCACCACATTGCCGCGACTGGGCCATTCGCACCCCATCGATACAGGCACGATGCGTTGTGATCGGCGCATATCGGCCACGTTCAAGGATGTGCCGGGCGGGCAAGTTTTGGGCCCAACATTTGATTACACCCACCGCCTGCTGGATTTTGCCCTTGCAGCCGAAGGGGCAACGCCCGCGGCGCCCATGCAGGCCGCGGATCCCGCGCCAATGCCGCGAGTGACAGATTACCTGAAGGATGAAGGGATCATTCAGACCGAACCCCCATGCGATGCCACACCGCCGGATATGACCCGCGCACCGATGGAATTTCCCGCAGGTCGCCCATTACGGCTGCAGGCGCTGACGCGTGGGGATGAAGGGTTCGTTCTGTCGATGGCCTATTCCACGCAGCGCGGCTATGCCCGCAATCACCCGTTTGTGGGTGAATTGCGGATCGGCGCCGTGGATGTCAGCGTTGATATTCCTGCGCTGGGTTTTGCGGTTGATATCGGGGAAATCACCGTGACCGAATGCGAAACGGTAAACCAATTCACCGGATCCAAATCCCAGCCGCCACAGTTCACCCGCGGCTATGGGCTTGTATTTGGCCAAACGGAACGCAAGGCCATTTCCATGGCGCTGGTTGATCGCGCGCTGCGCTGGGACGAACTGGGCGAGGATAATCTGGGCGCCCCCGCCCAGGACGAGGAATTCGTGATCAGCCATGCAGATAACATCCAAGCCACTGGTTTCTTGGAACATATCAAACTGCCCCATTACGTTGATTTCCAATCTGAACTGGAATTGGTGCGCAAAATGCGCGCCGAAGTGACCGCAAAAACGCAGGAGGCCGCCGAATGAGCGACTATAACTTCGCCTATTTGGATGAACAGACCAAACGCATGATCCGCCGCGCCATCCTGAAGGGGATTGCCATTCCGGGTTATCAGGTGCCCTTTGCCTCGCGCGAGATGCCAATGCCCTATGGCTGGGGGACAGGCGGGGTGCAAGTCTCTGCCGCCTGCCTAACACCAGATGATTGCCTGAAGGTGATTGATCAGGGCGCAGATGATACCACCAATGCTGTTTCGATCCGAAAGTTCTTTGAACGCACCGCGGGGGTGGCGACCACCGAAAGCACCAACGCCGCCAGTCTGATCCAAACCCGCCACCGCATCCCAGAGGAGCCGCTGCGCGAGGATCAAATTTTGGTCTATCAGGTGCCGATCCCAGAACCCCTGCGGTTTTTGGAACCGCGTGAAACCGAAACCCGCAAAATGCACAGCCTGGAAGAATACGGGTTGATGCATGTGAAACTGTATGAAGATATTGCCCGCCATGGCAATATCGCCACCTCCTATGCC
>JALQTR010000071.1 GCA_023260835.1 Paracoccaceae bacterium | reverse complement strand
AGCTACTTCTTCAGCTAACTCTGCAACTGCATCGGCTACATCGGCTACACAGTCTGCAGCGTCTGCTACACAGGCTCAGGCACTGGTTGACAGCATTGAGTCGTTCTACCTAGGCGCTGAAGCGTCTGCACCGACCGTTGATGACAATGGTGATCCACTGCAGGCTGGTGACTGGTACTTCAATACTACTGACAGCTCTACCTACATTTACAACGGTAGTTCTTGGCAGTCTGTGTCGCCTGATGTAGTGGCTGACTTGACTCCACAGCTAGGTGGTGATCTATCAGGGGCGCACCGATGGGATGAACCAATGGAAATCCGCCCATGCGGTGAAAACCGAATTGCGCACATTGGAAGAGGCGATGCACGGCGCGGATGTGTTCTTGGGCGTGTCGGTGAAGGGCGCGGTTACGCCTGAAATGGTGGAAAGCATGGCCGACAATCCGGTGATTTTCGCCATGGCCAATCCCGATCCCGAAATCACCCCAGAAGAGGCCCACGCCGTTCGCCCCGATGCGATCGTGGCCACAGGCCGGTCGGATTACCCTAATCAGGTGAACAATGTTCTGGGCTTTCCCTATCTGTTCCGCGGGGCGCTGGATATTCACGCCCGCGCCATCAATGATGAAATGAAAATCGCCTGCGCCCATGCGCTGGCCAATTTGGCGCGTGAGGATGTCCCCGATGAGGTGGCACTGGCCTATGGCCGCAAGCTCAGCTTTGGGCGCGATTACATTATTCCCACCCCCTTTGATCCGCGCCTGATTTACCGCATTCCACCCGCGGTGGCGCGGGCTGGGATGGATACAGGTGTGGCGCGCCGCCCGATCATCGATATGGAAGGGTATGAACAATCCCTGCAATCGCGCATGGACCCAACGGCCAACGTGCTGCGCGGGATTAACGCGCGGGCGCGGTCGGCGCAGGCGCGGATGATCTTTGCCGAAGGCGATGATCCGCGGGTGCTGCGTGCCGCTGTCACCTATCAACGCAACGGTCTGGGCAAGGCGCTGGTTGTCGGGCGCGAGGCCGATGTGCGCGCAAAACTGGAAGCGGCGGGCATGGGCGATGCGGTACGCGAGCTAGAGGTGGTGAATGCCGCCAACACCCGCCATTTGGACACATATAAGGATTTCCTGTATGGCCGCCTGCAGCGCAAAGGGTTCGATCGGCATGATATCCACCGTCTGGCCGCCCGTGATCGGCATGTGTTTTCCGCACTGATGTTGGCGCATGGCCATGGCGATGGTCTGATCACCGGGGCCACGCGCAAATCGGCCTATGTTTTGGATCGCATCAACCATGTCTTTGACGCCGATGCCAAGGCGGGCGCCGTGGGTGTGACCGCGATTTTGCATAAGGGCCGGATTGTTTTGGTTGCAGATACATTGGTGCATGAATGGCCCGATGAACATGATCTGGCCAATATCGCCATTCGATCTGCCGCCGCAGCCCGCCATTTGGGGCTGGACCCGCGGGTGGCCTTTGTCAGCTTTTCAACCTTCGGCTATCCGGTATCGGAACGGGCTGAAAAGATGCACATCGCCCCACAGGTTTTGGACAAGATGGGCGTTGATTTCGAATATGAGGGCGAAATGACCGTGGATGTCGCCCTGAACCGCGAGGCGCAAAAGGCCTATCCATTTTCACGTTTGACGGGGCCGGCGAATATTCTGGTCGTGCCGGCGCGCCATTCGGCGTCGATTTCGGTGAAATTGATGCAAGAAATGGCGGGCGCCACCGTTATTGGCCCAATTTTGGTTGGGGTTGATAAGCCCATTCAGATTTGCTCGTCTGGGTCCACGGCAAATGATATTCTGAACATGGCGGTTCTGGCATCGTCCAAGATCCGATAAATTTACCCCCGCGCCCCGGATGATATGGGGGCGCGGGGGGTATTGGCCTGTTAGAAACTCAGATCCGCGCTGATGCGGGCCATTTTTCGGGTTTGGCCGGCCAATTGGTCCATTTCCAGACCCAGATTGACCGACACACCTTTATAAAGACCGCTGCTTTTGACGCCGATTGCCACGCCAGAGCCATAATTTTGGGTCGATCCGGCGTTCAGCGACACATATTCGCACATCACCTTCGGAGAGAGCGTTGCGATGAAGCCCGCATCGGCCAAGGACCCAGCCCCCAGCGCCATGCGCAGCTGCGGCTTCATTGTCAAACGGGCAAAGCTGATCGTGCCGGCATTCAGCAACAATCTATCATCGCGCAGACCATAGGCGCTGCCACTAAAACCCAACGCACCCAGCTGTGTTTTTCCGGCGTCTATGGCCAGCGATGGCCACAGCTCTGTTCGATCGCTCAGGTGTTTTACACCTGTGATGTTCACGCTGCCAAACAGGGTTGTGCTGTCATAGGTGCTTTGCAGGGCGATTGTGTCATCTGACAGGGATGTGTCATTGCGGCTGCGGGCAAGCGCAACGTTGCCGTCAAGATACAGCGCAGGGCCGAATTTCGTGACAAAATACCCACCGATCATCGCGCCATAGGATGTTTGATTGCCCGCCAGCGATCCTGTGATGTCGGTTTTACCAAGGTCTGCGCCAAGAAACCCGCCAAACATGGTTTGGTCAGATGGCGTGTATTCCAACGCAAATTTTGCGGTGGCGGACCCTGTTGTATTGCCCTGTTCGTCCCGCATGATATCATAATCGCCGGATATAATCCGCCGCCACTGCGCAGGTGCAGCCGCGTTTTGGCCAAAGAAATCCCCGCGCAGCATCGCGCCATTGCTGGACACAGACAGCTGGCCATGACTGCTGAGCGACAGGGCCCCCACGGGGGCAGATCCCGTTGGTCGGTTTTGGGCGATAAAGCGGTCCCGCGCCCCATCCATAAAGCTAGGGTCAGGACCCATTAATCGGCTTGAGATCGCATTGGTGGCATGATTCAAATCCCCAAGCTGTCAGGGGGTATCATGAGCAATCTCTGTTGGCTGACTGACGAACAGATGGAGCGGCTGCGACCGTTCTTTCCCACGAGCCATGGTAAGCCGAGGGTTGATGATCGGCGGGTGTTGAGTGGAATAATCTTCATCAATCGCAATGGCTTACGGTGGTGCGATGCGCCGAAGGAGTACGGCCCACCGAAGACGCTCTATA
>JALQTR010000178.1 GCA_023260835.1 Paracoccaceae bacterium | reverse complement strand
CGGCGGGGTTGTTGGTGTCCACGATCACGACAGGCGCATCGGCGGCCACGCCATCAATAATGTCAGGCTGGGGCAGGTCCCAATGCGACAGCATGAACGCCGCTTCGGTGTTGGGGGTGCCCAGCAGTTTGGGTTCGGCTTTCACGCCTTTGATTTCATTCAAATACCAGGCCCAAATGATGGGGGATCCGGTGCTGTCTGTGTCGGGGGATTTATGGCCAAAAACCTGAACGGTCATCGTGTTGTCATCCTTTGTAAAATCAATCTTTGCGGTCTTATAGGATTGCCCAAACCGCTTGTCACCCCCGGGGTGCGGGGTTGTTACAAAATTGCCTTAAAACGCGCGCCGTGCGGCCAATGCGGCACCGATGGTGCCTTCATCCAGATAATCCAACTCGCCCCCGATGGGCACGCCTTGGGCCAAGGTGCTGATGGTGATATCGGCGCCCATTTCATCGGCGATGAAATGGGCGGTGGTCTGACCATCGACCGTGGCCGGCAAGGCCAGAATAATTTCGCCCACTTGTTCTGTTTGCAATCGATCCTTTAGCCGCGGGATTTTCAGATCTTCGGGGCCGATCCCCCCCAATGCAGACAATGTCCCGCCCAGCACGTGATAGCGCCCTTTGAACGCGCCAGTGCGTTCCATTGCCCATAAATCGGCGACATCTTCGACCACGCAAATTTGCCCGTTGGCGCGGGCGGCGGATGCGCAAATGGGGCAGATATCAGCGGTATCAATATTCCCGCAATTTAGGCATTCGCGGGCCGTCTGGGCCACTGCCTGCAGCGCCTCGGCCAAGGGAGCCAAAAGCGCCGCGCGTTTGCGCACGATATGCAGAACCGCACGGCGGGCCGATCGCGGACCCAGCCCCGGCAGGCGCGCCATCAGCGCGATCAGATGTTCAATGGGCGAGGGCGCAGTCATCGCAGTGTGTGATCACCCAAATGGCATTTTCATGTCTTTGGGCAGGCCCATGGCTTCGGTTATTTTGGCCATTTCAGATGCCGCGCGGGTTTCGGCGCGGGATTTGGCATCTTTGATTGCTGCCAGGATCAGATCCTCGACCACCTCTTTTTCGCTGGCTTGCAGGATTGATGGGTCGATATCCAACCCAGTGAAATCGCCTTTGGCATTGCATTGGACCTTGACCAGCCCCGCTCCAGCTTCGCCGGTGACGATGGTGTTGGCCAAATCCTCTTGCATGCGGGCCATGTCCTCTTGGGCCTGCGCGATTTTGCCTTGCATTTCTTGGGCGGCCTTCATCATTTTGGCCATATCGCCCAGTCCGCCTAAACCTTTGAGCATGGGTTGGTCCTTTGCTTGTTTATTGGTTTTCTTCGAAGGGATCCCATTCATCCTCGACCTCGGCCAAGGCATGGCCAAGCGCCTCTTGCTGGATCGCTTCGCGGGTTTTGATGTTGATGATCTTGGCCTTTGGGAATTGGGCCAGAACGGCCTGCAGCATTGGATGGGACAGCGCGCTGTCCTGCAGGGATTTTTCTTCGGCCGCGCGGGCGGCGGTGATGCTGGGCGCGGGGGCGTCTGATTGGGATACGATGACCGCCCAACGATGGCCCGTCCAGGCCTGCAGCCGGCTGCCCAGACGCGCGGCCAGATCCTTTGGCGCATCAGGCGTTGGCATAAATTCGATCCGCCCGGGGCTGTAGGCCACCAGTTGGACATGGGATTCGACCTCGACCAGTAGTTTCACATCACGTTGCGCGCGGATCAGGGCCACAACCGCGTCGAAGCTGGGCAATGCCTGCGGTGCCGTGGCGGGGGCCAATGCGGCCTGCACGCCGCCGCCGGATCCCATGGGCGCAGCTGTTTGCGCGATGGCCGATGCCCCGCCGCCGGGCTGTGGCGCAGGCGCGCGCGGGGCGGGGGTGTTTGGCAGTGGCGCATTTTGCAGGCGTTTGACAAGATCCCCGGGGCTGGGCAGATCCGCAACATGGGTCATCCGGATCACCGCCATTTCAGCGGCCATCATGGCGTTGGGGGCGATGCTGACCTCTTCCAGGGCTTTCAGGCACATCTGCCACATCCGTGTTAGAACCCGCATTGGCAAATCCTGCGCCATTTGCAACCCGCGGGCGCGTTCATCGGGGGAAATGGTGGGGTCTTCGCCCGCTTCGGGGGTGATTTGCACCAAAGACACCCAATGGGTAATTTCCGCCAGATCCCGCAGAATCGACAGCGGATCGGCACCATCGGCATATTGCCCAGCCAACTCGAGCAGGGCCTCGGCGGCGTTTCCGCGCAGGATGTGGTCGAACAGATCCATCACCCGGCCACGATCGGCCAGCCCCAGCATGGCGCGGACCTGATCGGCGGTGGTTTCGCCTGCGCCGTGGCTGATCGCCTGATCCAGCAGCGATGTCGCATCGCGGGCAGAGCCTTCCGCCGCCCGTGTGATCAGCGCCAATGCATCATCAGCGATTTGCGCCCCTTCGCGATCCGCGATGCGGCGCAGCAGGGCGATCATATCTTCGGGTTCAATCCGGCGCAGGTCAAACCGCTGGCAGCGCGACAGGACCGTCACCGGAACTTTGCGAATCTCTGTCGTGGCGAAGATGAATTTCACATGGGCGGGGGGTTCCTCTAGCGTCTTGAGCAGCGCGTTGAAAGCGCTGGTCGACAGCATGTGAACCTCGTCAATGATATAAATCTTATACCGCGCGGAAGCGGCGCGATAATGCACAGAATCGATGATTTCGCGAATGTCCCCCACGCCTGTGCGGCTGGCGGCGTCCATTTCGATCACATCGACATGGCGCCCTTCGATGATGGCACGGCAATGTTCGCACTGCCCGCAAGGGTCGGTGGTTGGGGTGCCGGTGCCATCAGGCCCGATGCAGTTCAGCCCCTTGGCAATGATCCGCGCGGTGGTGGTTTTGCCCGTGCCGCGTATCCCC
>JALQTR010000132.1 GCA_023260835.1 Paracoccaceae bacterium | reverse complement strand
CACGTGAGAAATGACGCATGGACGGCAAAGATGTGGTGTGGCGCTGACAATTGAGCACTAGAGTATGCTGCACTCCAAACAAGCTCTTTGCAAACATACTCTTGCCAGTCTGCGACTTGCCTCTCAGGCAGAGCATCTGATTTGTAATCAGAGGGTCCGCGGTTCGAGTCCGTGTGGGGGCACCATTTCATATTAAAACACTAGATTAAGTGCGGCGTTCTGATAGGCCGTTTGCGCGATGCTATGCGCTGCTATGCGGCGCAGTGATCCCTGTGCAAAGGAAGTGGGCTGTCCGTTTTAGGATGGTGGCGGTGCGGCAGGCGGCTTTCGTCTGCGTTATTTTGGCATCAAAAAATCAACAGCGGGATCGGCCTGAAAGCGCCATTTGCGCAATGGGCCTGCCATGACGTTGAGGTAATAAAGTTCAAACCCGTGCGGTGCGCCGCAGGGGTGGTGGCCGCGTGGCACCAGAACCACATCGTGATCTTGCACGGCCATCACCTCGTCCAAGCTGCCATCTTCGGTATAGACGCGCTGCAGCGCGAAACCTTGGGCAGGGTTGATGCGGTGGTAATAGGTTTCCTCAAGATAGGTGATATTGGGATAATCATCCTCGTCATGGCGATGACTGGGATAGGATGACCAATTCCCTGCGGGGGTAAATACCTCGGTCACCAGCAGGCTGTCGCAGTAATCTTCTGCTTCCATCGCGATATTGTTGATGAAGCGGGTGTTGCTTCCTTCGCCCCGCTGCGTCAGCGTGATCCCGTCAGGGCCAATCTTGCGCGGCCCGTGGCCCGATTTCCCAGGCGCGGCACAAACCGCGACCGTGCAATCGGTCTGCGCCACCAAAGACCAATCGCTGTCATTTGGCACATAAAGGCAATGGGGCGGGGTTTTTTCGAACACATCCATCCGATCCCCCAACACGCCCCAATCTTGCCCTGCGGCGGTGATCTGCGCCTTGCCCTCAACCATCACCAAAATCACCTCATTCGTCCCCGTGGGTTCAGCGGCCTTTTCGCCCGCGCGCAGGCGATAGAGCGAAAACCCCACATAACGCCATCCTGCGCTTGCGGGGGTAATCTCATGGGTTTTGCCATGGCTGCCAAAGGGTTTGAGCTGCAATTGGGGCATGGTTTTGGGCCTTTCTTCTGCGGGGTTTATCCCATCCGCTCCGAGGCGTAGGAGCCAGGTGAGGGCGGGAAAACCACGGTCTTGTCGCCGTTGAGGAACACCCGCCCTTTGACATGGGCATGGATCGCGCGGGCGAATACTTGCGCCTCAACATCACGGCCAAGCGAGACATAATCCTCAGCTGATTGGGCATGGGTGACGCGGATGATATCTTGCTCGATAATCGGGCCTTCATCAAGGTCAGCGGTCACATAATGCGAGGTCGCGCCGATCAGTTTTACCCCTCGTTCAAACGCTTGCTTATAGGGGTTCGCGCCTTTGAAAGAGGGCAAGAAGGAATGGTGGATATTGATAATCCGCCCAGACATTTTGCGGCACAGATCATCTGACAAAATCTGCATATAGCGCGCGAGGACCACCAATTCTGCCCCCGTTTCTTCGACCACGGCCATAATGCGCGCCTCGGCATCGGGTTTGTTTTCCTTGGTCACTTTGATGCAGTGAAACGGGATGTCGTGGTTCACCACCAGTTTTTGATAATCCATGTGGTTCGAGATCACCGCAACAATCTCAACGGGCAGGGCACCGATGCGCCACCGATAGAGCAGATCGTTCAAACAATGACCAAAGCGGGAAACCATGATGACCATCTTGCGCTTGATGGCCTCGTCAAAAAATTCGGCTTCCATGCCAAAGGCCGCGGCGATTGGGGCAAAAGCATCCTGCAACCCGTCCAGCCCCTGACCCTGTTCCGAGCGGAAACTGACGCGCATAAAGAAATTACCCGTTTCGGTGTCGTCAAATTGGGCGCTGTCGGTGATGTTGCAGCCTTGATCGGCGAGGAATGTGGAAATCGCGGCCACAATACCCCGCCTGCTGCTGCATTGCACCCGAAGGGCGTAACTGCTCATGGAATGCGCCCCGCCTTAGATATCGGAAAGAAGAACGGGCTGCCCCGTTTTCGCGGATTTTGTTGCTGCCTCGGCCATTGCAAGGGCCAAAACCCCATCTGCCAAAGTGACGGGCAGGGCGGCCCCTTCGGTGATCGCCGCAACAAAGGCCGACCATTCAGCCTTATAGGCCTGCATATAGCGTTCAAGGAAGAAATAGGTGGGCTTGGCCCCCGTAACGCCCCCGGTGCCCGATTTTACGACCGTATTTTCGAGCATATTTTGCGCCTGCAAAAGGCCCTCTGACCCAAGTAGTTCCACGCGTTGATCATAACCATAAACCGCGCGGCGCGAGTTTTTGATGACAGCCAATTCGCCGCCTGCATAGCGCAAGGTCACAATCGCCGTGTCAAAATCACCTGCCGCGCCGATGTCTGGATCCACGATTGAGGAGGCCGTGGCACTGATGGAAACAGGGGCAGAGCCCATGATGAAATTCGCCATGTCAAAATCATGGATCATCATATCGCGGAAAATCCCGCCAGAGACTTTGATATAAGCAACAGGTGGGGGGGCGGGATCAAAAGAGGTGATCGAGAGCAATTCTGCCTTGCCAATCTCGCCGCCCGCAAGATGGTTTCGCCACAGGGCGGCCAGAACCCGATTTCGGGCCAACTGCCAGCCCCGGGTTCGTGATGTGGAAAGTGGCGGAGGAGGTGGGATTCGAACCCACGGAACGCTCTCACGTTCAACGGTTTTCAAGACCGCCGCATTCGACCACTCTGCCACTCCTCCGGCGGGTCTGCATGACCTGATAGCGAAGTGAAATTGATTCTGAAACCCGTATTCGTGTCGCACCGGTGGATTTATTCACAACAATTGATCATCAGGACCTTGCGAAAAGATGCGTTTTAACCGATGCTTGGGGCATTGGCGACAGGTGGTACCCAGGGGTTGTGACGTATGAACAAAAGCCGAATAATCCATATTGGCAGCGTGCTTATCGCAGTTGTTTTTTGTCTTTGCGCCCCGCTTCAGGCCGATGCGTTCGAAACGCGGGCCAAGGCTGCCTTTATAACCGATTTCGAAACGGGGACGGTCCTGTTTGAAAAGGATGCGGATGTCCCGCTGCCGCCGGCCTCTATGTCCAAATTGATGACCGTTTACATGACGTTTGAGGCGCTTCGCGATGGCCGGCTGCGGCTGGAGGATCGCCTACCAGTGTCCCAACACGCGATGGGATACACCGGATCCACCATGTTTTTGGACACCACCGACCGCGTGACGGTCGAGGATTTGCTGCGCGGCATTATCATCCTGAGCGGCAATGACGCCAGCGCCGTGATCGCCGAAGCCTTGTCCCCCGATGGCACAGAGGCGGGGTTTGCCCGCCTGATGACACGGCGCGCACAGGAATTGGGCATGACGAATGCACATTTCGCAAACTCGAATGGTTGGCCGCAGGCGGGGCATGTCATGTCTGTGCGCGATCTGGGTATTTTGGCGGATCGGATCATTCGGGATTTTCCGGAATATTACGGGCTGTTCGCCGAAACTCGGTTTGAATTTGACGGGCGTGCGCCGCAAAATGTGCGCAATCGTAACCCCCTGTTGGGGCTTGGGATTGGTGCGGATGGCCTGAAAACAGGCCACACGAATGAAGCGGGTTATGGGCTGGTTGGATCAGCGCGGCGCGATGGACGGCGGGTGATTGTTGTGTTGACGGGGCTGCCATCCGAAGCCGCGCGCGCGAATGAAGCCGAAACCCTGATCACTTGGGCCTTTCGCAACTTCACCAAAGACACCATCGCAAAAGACGGGCAGGTTTTTGGCCATGCCACCGTCTGGATGGGCGCACAGCAGCATGTCGCCCTGCGCAGCCCCGCACAGATTGAAATCATCCGGTCGGCGCAACAATCTGGGCCACTGGCCGCGCGCATTGAATACCAAGGCCCCATCGAAGCGCCAATTCAAAAAGACGCGCCCATCGCGCAGCTGATTGTTTCACCCGAGGGTTTGGCTGAACAACGATTTGATCTTGTCGCAGATACCGATGTCCCACGCGGTGGATTTCTGACGCGATTAATCACCAGTGCGCAAAAGCTGCTGATTAATTTCGATGTGATGGCAAAGGAAGATTTGTGACCGGTTTATTCATCACATTTGAAGGCATCGATGGATCGGGCAAATCCAGCCAGGCACGCATGGCCTATGACGCCCTGTGCACGGCGGGGCATACCTGCCATCTGACGCGCGAACCGGGCGGGTCAACCGGGGCCGAAGAAATCCGCGCGCTGGTGCTGAACGGCGCCACAGACCGGTGGAGCGCAATGACTGAACTTCTGCTGTTCACAGCGGCGCGGCGCGATCACATCGAACGGGTCATTCGCCCCGCGATTGCGCGGGGTGAAATCGTGGTTTGTGATCGTTTTGTGGACAGCACCCGCGCCTATCAAGGCCTGAATGATACCGACATGCGCGCATTGGTTGATGATCTGCATCGCCTGACCATCGGGATCGAGGCGGATCTGACACTGTTGATTGACATAGACCCTGCCGAAGGGTTGGCCCGGGCAAAATCCCGCGGCACCGGCGAAGAACGGTTCGAGGACAAGGGCCTGAGCTTTCAAACCGCATTGCGCAGTGCTTTTGCCGATATTGCGCAAAAGGCCCCCGCCCGCGTAAAACAGATCAACGGGGCGCAGCCCATGCAGGATGTGCACCAATCCGTGATGGCGCAGATTCAGGCCGCAATGGACCGGATGACATGACATCCGATCCCAGTATTGAAATCGACCCAGATCACCCCGCGCTAACCCAAGACATCATTGGGCAGGATGCTGCCGTGGCGGATGCTGCGCAGGCATTGACCGGCGATCATCTGCATCATGCATGGCTGTTCAGCGGCCCCAGGGGCATCGGAAAGGCGACACTGGCTTGGCGCATGGCGCATGCCATTCTGACCCGTCCCGAAGACACAGGCGCAGGGCTGTTTGGCGATGCAATGCCAGCGGTTGATCCGATGGCCCCACCCATGGACAGCCCCGTGTTACGCCGCATGATGCTGGGAGGCGAGGCGCGGTTTTTCCACCTCACCCGATCTGTGGACGAAAAAACCGGCCGGCTTCGGGCGCAAATCACCGTGGATGATGTGCGCAAGCTGAAATCCTTTTTTGGCCTGTCTGCGGCCGATGGCGGTTGGCGCGTTGTTTTGGTGGATGCGGCGGATGATATGAACATATCAGCCGCCAACGCGATCCTGAAGCTGCTGGAGGAGCCACCCGCACGGGCGGTGCTGATCCTGTTGGCGCATAGTCCAGCCAAATTGCTGCCCACCATTCGGTCGCGGTGCCGCGTGCTGCGGATGCTGCCATTGGGTGCGGATGACATGGCGCGGGCCTTACGCCAAAACGGCATCGAAGCCGCCACGGATGATCCACGCCTGACAGAATTGGCCGGCGGATCGGTTGGCACAGCCCTGTCATTGTTACAGCAGAACGGAATGGGCCTGTTCCAAGATATGATTGATCTGATATCCACCATGCCCCGACTGGCGCGGCACAAGGCCGTGGCCATGGCAGACAAGCTGGGCGCACGTGGGCAAGAGGCGCAGTTGGATCTGTTTTTCATGCTGCTGGATGTCATACTGACCCGACTGGCGCGCACCGGCGCGATGGGCGCGCCGCCCCCCGGAACTTCGCAGGATGAAGCCGCGATGCTGATGCGGCTGGCCCCCCACCCCGCCGCCGCCCGCCGCTGGGCCGATCTGGCACAAGAGATTGGCAACCGCGCCACCCATGCGCGCGCGGTGAACCTTGACCCTGCGGCATTGATCCTAGATACCCTATGGAAAATGCAAGGCGCCGCGCGCCCGTCCTAACCTCAGGCCCTGATGAATGACCCCATTGCTGACCGACAGCCATTGCCATTTGGATTTTCCCGATTTTGATGGCGAACATGATGATATCATCGCCCGTGCCGCCGCGGCCGGGGTCCATCGCATGGTGACCATCTGTACCAAAATGGCCGCTTTACCCATCGTTCAAGGGCTGGCCGAACGTTATGATACGGTGTTCTTCGCCGCCGGAACCCACCCGATGAGCGCAGAGTCAGCCGAGTTCGTCACCGCCGCGGACCTGATCGATCTGTCCCGCCACCCCAAATTTGTCGGTATCGGCGAAACAGGTCTGGATTATCATTACACCCCAGACAGTGCCGATATCCAAAAACGCGCCTTCGCCGAACATATCATCGCCGCGCAGGAAACCCAGCTGCCGCTGATCATCCATGCCCGCGCCGCGGATCAGGATATGATTGACATTTTGCAAAAAGCCTATGCCGAGAAACCATTTTCTTGCGTTTTACATTGCTTCTCATCGGGTCCAGAACTGGCCGCTGCTGGGATTGAAATGGGGTTTTACCTGTCCATGTCCGGCATTGCCGCCTTCCCCAAAAGCCAGGATTTGCGCGATATTTTCGCATCCGCCCCGCTGGATCGGATTTTGGTGGAAACCGACAGCCCCTATTTGGCGCCGCCCCCCCATCGCGGCAAACGCAATGAACCCGCATATGTCGCCCATACCGCTGCCAAAGGCGCCGAAGTTTTCGGCCTGACATTGGCGGAATTCGCCGCCGCAACCGAAGCCAATTTTGAACGGCTGTTTTGGAAGGCCACAAAAGCATGAGCATCCTTCGCTTTACCATTTTGGGCTGTGGATCATCCGGCGGCGTGCCGCGTTTGGGCGGGCATTGGGGCGCATGCGATCCCACCAACCCCAAAAACCGCCGCCGCCGCTGTTCGATGTTGGTCGAACGCATCGGCGATGCCGGCACCACCCGCGTTTTGATTGACACATCCCCCGACATGCGGGCGCAGCTGCTGGATGCGGGGGTGGGCGAATTGGATGGCGTGGTCTACACCCATTCACATGCAGACCATGTGCATGGCATTGATGATCTGCGCATGATCGTCTTTAACATGCGTAACCGCCTGCAGGTTTGGGCCGATGGCGATACGCAAGAGAGCCTGTTCGCGCGCTTTGGCTATGCCTTTGTGCAACCCAAAGACAGCCCCTACCCGCCGATTTTGGATATGAATACTATTCATGGCGGCCCGTTTGACATCACCGGCGCAGGCGGGGCAATCCCGTTTATCCCCTTCAAGGTCAACCATGGCAGCATCGACGCGCTTGGATTTCGGATGGGGCCGCTGGCCTATTTGCCGGATGTGGCGCAGATGTCGGATGACGCATGGGCCGCGGTTGAGGGCGCGCAGACATGGGTTTTGGACGCGCTGCGGTATGATCCGCACCCGACCCATTCGCATTACAGCCAATCGCTGGATTGGATTGAACGATCGGGCGCGGCCGAAGGCGTTTTGACCAATATGCACATTGATCTGGATTATGCGACGCTGTGCGCTGATCTGCCCGATCATATCCGCCCAGCTTTTGATGGGATGGAACTGGAATTTCCTTTTGAATAGGCGGGGCTGATGCAGGCGCTCTTGGATGTTATTTTGCCGGTCTTTTTGGTCATCGGGGCGGGGTATTTTACCGTCTGGCGGTCTTGGCTGACTCAGGCCCATATTTCGGGGCTGATGCAGTTTGCCGTGGGCATCGCCATTCCCGCACTGCTGTTCCGCGCGATTTGGAAGCTGGATTTATCAGCCAGCTTTGACTGGCGCATTTTGGTGGCGTTTTATGGCGGCGCAGCGCTCAGCTTCTTTGCTGGGATGCTGGGCGCGCGGTTTTTCTTTGGCCGCGATATGGAAAGCGCGATTGCCGTGGGGTTTGTGTGCCTGTTTTCCAATTCGCTGATGCTGGGCCTGGCAATCACCGAACGCGCCTTTGGCGCCCCGGCGCTAGAGCATAATTACGTCATCGTCGCCATCCACGCACCGTTTTGTTATGGGCTTGGCATCGCCGCGATGGAATTGCAGCGCGCCCGCGGTGGCCCGCTGCGCCATTTCCCCGGCAAAGTGGCACGCGCAATGTTCAAGAACAATCTGGTGATTGGAATATCGCTGGGATTTTTCTTTAACCTAACCGGGATCCCGATCCCCGGACCCGCATCAGATGCGCTGGATCTGTTGGTGCGCACGGCACTGCCGGTTGCCCTGTTCGGCATGGGCGGCGTGTTGGTGCAATACCGCCCACGTGGGGATTTGCGGGTGATCGCCTATGCCTGTGTGATCTCATTAATCCTGCATCCATCATTGGTTTGGATCTTTGGCAAGGGGCTGGATTTATCGCTAGGCCAGTTTCGTTCGGCCATTTTGACATCGGCCATGGCGCCCGGGATCAACGCCTATTTATTTGCCAATATGTATGGGCGCGGGGAACGCGTGGCGGCATCTTCGGTTTTGATCGCCACCGCCGTGTCGCTGCTGACCGCGTGGTTTTGGCTGTCGCACCTGCCCTAGCGCAGGCTGTCAGCCAAACAAGTCTTGCGCGAATTCCAGCGCATCGATCAGGGTGTCCACCTCGGCCCTTGTGTTATACATAGCAAATGACGCGCGGCAGCTGGCGCTGACCCCCAAATGATCCATCAACGGCCCAGCGCAATGGGTGCCTGCGCGCACCGCGACGCCCTTTTTATCCAAAATTGTGGAAATATCATGGGCATGGGCCGCGCCATCCATGGTGAAAGAAAAGATCGCCGCACGATCCGGCGCATCGCCCTGCACATGCAACCACGGCAGCGTCTGAAGGCGGGATTTGGCATAGGCGCATAAATCCGCCTCATGCGCGGCGATTTTGTCCATACCGATATCCATCAGATAATCCAGCGCAACACCCAGCCCGATGGTTTGAACAATCCCCGGGGTGCCGGCTTCGAATTTCATCGGCGCGTCATTGTAGATCACGCTGTCTTTATGAACCTCGCGGATCATATCGCCGCCGCCCATAAAGGGCCGCATTTCGGCCAGACGTTCAGGCGCAATCCAAATCGCCCCCGACCCCGATGGGCCATAAAGTTTATGCCCCGTGATGGGATAAAAATCACAGCCCAGATCAGACAGATCAACCGGCATATGCACCGCGCCTTGGCTGCCATCAACCAAAACTGGCACACCGCGCGCCCGCGCGCCCGCGCAGATGGATTTCACATCGACAACCGTGCCCAAAACATTCGAGATTTGCGTCACCGCAATCAGCCGCGTTTTGGGGGTGATCGCATCCAACACCGCCTGCGGGTCCAGCGATCCATCTGCGTTGATGTCGACCCATTTGATCTGCACGCCCATGCGTTCGCGCAAAAAATGCCACGGAACGATGTTGGCGTGATGCTCCATCACGGACAGGATGATTTCATCCCCCGCCTGCATATTCGCCATGGCCCAGCCATAGGCGACCAGATTGATGCCTTCGGTGGTGCCGGATGTTAGGATCACCTGATCCTCGGACGGGGCATTCAAAAACCGCGCAATAATGCCGCGCACGGATTCATATTTTTCCGTGGCAATGTTGGACAGGGTGTGCAGCCCTCGATGCACATTGGCATATTCATCCGCATAGGCGCGGGTGACCGCATCAATCACAACCTGTGGCTTTTGCGCCGATGCGCCATTGTCCAGATAAACCAGCGGCCGCCCGTTCACCTGCCGAGCCAGAATGGGAAAATCATCGCGAATTTTTGCAACATCGAACATGGGTTGATACCCCCTTTTTTACAGCATCGGCAGGATCATGGTCATAACCATGATCAGCCCAGCCAATACGAAAACGCCTGCCGCCAACATGACGCCAAAGGATTTCCACAGATTGTCAAACCCAAAGGCCACGTTCAGAAAATTCATCAGCAGCCAAACCCCCAGCAGTGACACACCCAAACCAGCAATCACCGACAGCTGCGGAATAATAACCGCAACCGCAACCAGACCCAGCTGTGCGATAGCGCGCAAAAATTGCAGCCACACAAGAATGCAAAGCACATCCTCAAGCTGGGCTATGCCCCCGAAAAACCGGCCAACCCATGCCAGCACAATCACCGACAGGATCAATGCAGTGGCGAACATGATGGCAAAACCAATCGGCGGGATGGCAACGCCCTGCAATTCTTCGGGCAAGGGAACCAAAACAGAATAAAGGGCCTGCGCAAAAGTGTTGATCACAACAACCAACCCAAATCCCAGCCAGCCAACCTGCGCCGGCAGACGCATCGCCAAAAGCCGCCCAGCCGCATCGCGCGGCGCCGTTACCGACAGCTTTATCATATCCCAAAGCGCCATGAATTACCCTTTGTCAAATGCGGCACGCAGCCCGATTGCCCAAAACAGGATACCAACCCCCCAATTCGCCGCAACCAAAATGTCCAAAATGGGCGCGGGGCCAACAAAGGCGGATGTTAAACCCGTCAGCACGACCAATGGCGCCAGTGACAAAAGCGCCCAAAAAAGCGCCAGCCGCGCGCGATATGCGGCGCCTGCGCTGCCCAAAAGCCGCAGCATCGCATGGCTGATCGCCGCCCAGCCATAGGCGACAATTGGAAACAAGCCCAACCACCAAATGGCCGACCAGTAAAGCCGCGCATCCAGCGGGATGCTGTCATCAAAAAACGCATCACGCGCCTGCCCGGGCGCACCTGCTGCTGCAAACAGCAGCGCCGCGGCCATCAGATAGGTAAAAATGCGCCCCTCACGCGGGGGCGCATCCATCTGGGCCAGAATACCGCGCCGAGGCGCGTAATACATGGCAAAGATCTGTGCGGTGACAGACATCAGCCGCGCCTGCGCAAAAGCCAAGCCTCTAGACGGCTTAGGATTTCTTGCTGCAGGGCGTCGTCGTCAATCTCTTGCACGGCTTCGGCCAAAAAGGCCAAGGTCAGCAGATCGGTCGCATGATCGGCTGGCACCCCGCGCGATCGCAGATAGAACAGCGCCTCTTCATCAATCGCGCCCGATGTCGACCCATGCGAGCAAGCCACATCATCGGCATAGATTTCCAGCTCTGGCTTGGCCAAAAACTGGCTGTCATCATCCAGCAGCAGCGATTGGCTGATCTGATAGCCATCGGTTTTCTGCGCATCCGGCTGGACCAGAATTTTGCCCTGAAACACCCCCACCGCGCCATTGCGCAGCACCTTTTTGAACACTTGGCGGCTTTCACAGCGCTGCGCATCATGGGTGATGAACACCGTGTCATCGTGGTGGAAATCACCATCGCCGACACAGGCACCGGCCACATGCGCGACCGCATCATCACCCGTCAGGGTGATCACGCATTCATTGCGCGTCAGCACACCATTGGCCGTCAGGGTGAAGGATTTGAACAGGGATTTTTCACCCAGCCGCGTGAAAATATGTGTGGCGGCGCGGCGTTCATGATCGCGCCCTTGCGCGCGGATATGATGGAAGGCGGCGCCATCGGCAACATCCACCTCCATCACCTTGTTGAACCGTGCTGCGGCGGGGCCGTTTTCCAGCACCGTCAACTCTGCGCCCGGGTCCAGAACGATCGCGTGATGCAAGATCGCGTCAGATGTATCCGATGCGTGCTGGTAAATCAGGCTGATCGGTTTGGCCGCTTTGCCCGTGACATGGATCAGCACACCATCACTGGCAAAGGCCGTGTTCAGCGCCGCCAACGGGCGGGCCACAGGGGTCTGCCCGGCCAATTCCAACTGGCCATAAAGCGCCGCCGCAGGGTGATCCGCACCCGCATCGGCAAGACGCGTGATCGTGACGCCCGCCATGGACAGATCATCCGAGGCATCCGCGTCAAACACGCCATCCACAAACACGATCTTCAGCCGATCCACCGCGTCGAACACCGGCGCTTCGCTGGGGTCGTGAAACACCGCCGCCTTTGGCGCCGCGGGTGCGGTCAACCCATCGGGGCGGGTGTATTTCCAATATTCATCGCGGCGCTGCGGCAGGCCCTGCGCGGTTAGTCGCGCCAAAGCATCCGTTCGCGCCGCGGCAACGGCGTCT
>JALQTR010000113.1 GCA_023260835.1 Paracoccaceae bacterium | reverse complement strand
CCGACATCGGTGCCGATTTTCTGGCCATCGACGAGATCCAGCTTTGCGGCGACCCTGATCGCGGCCATGTCTTTACCGACCGGCTGATGAATGCGCGCGGGCTGGTGGAGACGATGTTCCTCGGGTCGGATTCCATGCGTCCGGCGATTGCCGCGCTGATCCCGCAGGCGCAGTTCGTGCGGCGCGAGCGTTTGTCGACGCTTACCTACACAGGTTCGAAAAAGATAAGCCGGATGCCCGCAAGGTCGGCCATCGTCGGGTTTTCTGTTGATGATGTCTATGCCATCGCCGAACTGATCCGCCGTCAGAAGGGCGGTTGCGCGGTGGTGATGGGCGCGCTTTCGCCCCGCACCCGCAACGCGCAGGTGGCGCTTTATCAGAATGGCGAGGTGGATTATCTGGTCGCCACCGATGCCATCGGAATGGGGCTGAATTTAGACATTGATCATGTGGCGTTTTCCTCGACCACGAAATTTGATGGCCGCCGAATGCGCCCCTTGGCCCCGAATGAGCTGTCCCAAATCGCCGGCCGTGCGGGCCGCGGGATGCGCGATGGCAGCTTTGGCGTAACGGGCGAGGCCCCGCCGCTTGATGAGGGTGTCGCCAAGGCCATCATGGAACATCGCTTTACCCCGCTCACGCGGCTGAATTGGCGATCGCGTGATTTGCAATTTGGCACGGCAGATGCGCTGATCGCCTCGCTTGAGGCAGCGCCAACAGACCCGATGTTGGTGCGCGCCCGCGAAGCCGATGATCTGCGCGCGCTCAAGGCGTTGTCATCGAATACGGTGATTGCGGCGCGGGCGCGAAACGGGGCATCGGTGAAGCTGCTGTGGGATGTCTGCCGCATCCCTGATTTTCGGGGCATCAGTGCGGGGGAACATGCTGGACTGCTGGAGGTGATTTTCGATCATCTGCATGACCGTGGCACCATCCCCGAGGATTGGATCGCCCGACAGGTCAAACGGGTGGATAACACCGCGGGCAATATCGACAGCCTGTCGAAAAGGCTGGCATTTATTCGCACTTGGACGTATGTCGCGCAACGCAGCGGGTGGGTTGCTGATGAAAACCATTGGCGAGACGTCACCCGCGCTGTAGAAGACCGTTTATCGGACGCGCTGCATAGCGCATTGACGCAACGCTTTGTCGATCGGCGCACATCTGTTTTGTTGCGGCGATTGAAACAGAAGGAGGCCCTCTTGGCCGAAGTGAATGAAAATGGGGAAGTGACCCTCGAAGGGGAATTCGTGGGTCGGCTTGAGGGGTTCCAGTTCCGGCAGGATGAAAAGGCCGCCGGGCAAGAGGCCAAGACGCTGAAAACCGCCGCGCTGCAGGCGCTGACGCCGCTGATGCATCTAAAGGCGGATCGGTTTTACAATGCGCCCGATACGGAAATGGATTTCACCGAACAGGGCGGGCTGATGTGGGGCGACACTGCGGTGGGCAAATTGCTGCCGGGCAATGATGCGCTGCATCCCCGGATCAAGGCTTTTGTCGATGACACCGCAGGGCCAGAGGTCATTCAAAAGGTCGAACGCCGTCTGCAACATTTCATCGACCGTAAAATCGCCGCCGCGTTTGAGCCGCTTTTTGCCATGCAAAAGGATGATGGGCTGACCGGATTGGCCCGTGGGTTTGCCTTTCAACTGCTTGAATCCTTGGGCGTTTTACCCCGCGCCGCAGTTGCAAACGAAGTGAAGGCGCTGGATCAGGATGCGCGCGGGTTGCTGCGCAAACATGGTGTGCGGTTTGGTCAGTTCACGGTGTTTATGCCGCTGCTGCTGAAACCCGCCCCAACGCGTCTGCGCCTGATTCTGTGGTCCTTGGCCCAAGGCGCGGATGAAAGCCCATCAGCACCGCCGCCTGGATTGGTGACCGTGCCTGCGCTGGATACGGGCGTGGATACGGTGTGCGGGTATCGCAATGCCGGCACCCGTGCGATCCGTGTGGATATGTTGGAACGTCTGGCCGATTTGCTGCGCGCCCAAGACAGCCGCGGCGGGTTCGAAGCCAACCCCGATATGCTGTCGATCACTGGGTTGACGCTGGAACAATTCGCCGATCTGATGCAGGGCCTTGGCTATGCAGCCCAAAAGGGCGAACGCGAAAAGGTGAAGGCCGCGCCTGAAACACCCGCCGAGGACGCCCCGGAGACGCCCCAAACCCCCGAGGCCGAGGAGGTCACACCCCCCGAAGCCCCAGCGGCTGAGGCGCCCGAGGTCACACCGGCCGAGACAGAGGTTTTCTATACCTTCACTTGGCAGGTCAAACCCCGCGGGCCAAAACCTGCTCCGCGTGGTGCCAAAGGGGATAAACCCGCGCGCAAAGGCAAACAGGGCGGCAAACCCCGCGGTAAAGACGCCCCCAAGGCGCAAAGCTTCAAGGCTGCGCCGGCCTCCAAAGGCAAAATCGACCCCGACAACCCATTTGCAGCTGCGTTGATGGGCCTGACTAAGGGCGATCAATAAGCATTCATGGATGCGCCGGCGGAAAAAATGCGGGTGGATAAATGGCTCTGGGCCGCGCGGTTTTTTAAAACGCGCGGCCTGTCGGCGGGCATGGTGACAGCTGGCCATTTGCGCATCAATGGAAATAAGACCGATAAGGCTGCGTATAAAGTGGGGGCAGGGGATGTCCTGATCTTTGCGCAAGGGCGGGATATTCGGGTGATCAAAGTGCTGTCTTGCCCCGCACGCCGCGGGCCAGCCCCCGAAGCACAGGGCCATTACCAAGACCTGACCCCGGCCAAAGACCCCGCGCCGGCATCCACCCCGCAGACAGAAACTGGCGGTCGCCCCAGCAAAAAAGCGCGCCGTCAATTTGACCAATTCATGACGGATGCCAGCAAAAGATGATCGACTTTGCCGCAGGGCGCATAAAACTGCGGCCCCACGCTTGAATGCCCCGCGCGCTTGGACTAGCTAGGGGGAAAGCGCGTTAAAGAATGGACCAACCAGCATGACCTATGTCGTCACCGATAATTGCATTGCTTGTAAATACACCGACTGTGTCGAAGTCTGCCCCGTTGATTGTTTCTATGAGGGCAAAAATATGTTGGTTATTCATCCCGATGAATGCATTGATTGCGGTGTGTGTGAACCGGAATGCCCAGCTGATGCCATTCGCCCCGATACAGAACCACAGATGGAACCTTGGGTCGAATTTAACCGCAAATATTCTGAACTCTGGCCTGTCATCATCACCAAAAAAGACCCGCTGCCAGACGCCGAGGCCAAGGATGGCGAAACCGGCAAATTGGACAAGTATTTTTCCGAAACCCCGGGTGAGGGGGGCTGATTCGCAAAATCGAATCATTCCTATGGGAATCACCTGAATTTTCTGTTACAATACAGTTACAAATTATAAGGCCCAGATCAGGCAGCCATTGCCTGTTGGGTGTTTTTTGCGTTTTGAACATTGTCCAAACGCTTCTGGTTCTGGAGAATATGAATGAGCAAGTCCAAAAAGCTTGAATACCGTCCCAATGATTTTGTGGTCTATCCTGCGCATGGCGTTGGTAAAATCATCAAGATTGAAGAGCAAGAAATTGCTGGGATGACGCTTGAGCTGTTCGTGATTTCTTTCGAAAAAGACAAAATGACCCTGCGGGTGCCGACGCATAAAGCAACGGATATCGGGATGCGCGCGCTCAGCACGCCGGCGATGATTGGTAAGGCGATGGATGTGCTGAAGGGCAAGGCGCGGGTAAAGCGCGCCATGTGGTCGCGCCGCGCGCAAGAATATGAACAGAAAATCAATTCTGGCGATCTGATTGCCATCGCCGAAGTGGTGCGCGATTTGCACCGCGGTGATGATCAGCGCGAACAAAGCTATTCAGAACGTCAGCTTTATGAGGCCGCGTTGGAACGCCTGACACGCGAAGTTGCGGCCGTATCGGGCGATGATGAAACCGCGGCAATCGCGCGTGTGGATGAAATGCTGATGTCCCGCGCCGCAGCGGCATAAGGCTTTTTGCAGTAAAATTGATCAAACCACGCCTTCGGGCGTGGTTTGTTATATTGGGATTGCGGCCAGCGCGATGCGGCGGCCTTCGCCCAAAAGCACATTGTAGCTGCGGCAGGCGGATGGGGTTGGCATGGGTTCTACGCCGATCCCAGCGGTTTCCAGCGCGCTGCGCAGTTCAGCCGGTGGATGGGCCATCTGCGCGCCCATCCCCAACAGCAGCACATCGATATGTTCGGCAAGATCAGTCAGGGGCGAAAGATCATCAAACCCGTCCCATTGGGCGCGGTGCTTGCCATGCAATAACAGCCCACCATCGTGGCGGTCGCCACCAATTCGAAAAAACCCTGGCCCATATCCATCAACCGGTAAGACATCGCGAAAATTTGTTTCCGTCAGCTTCATAAGCGCCCCCAAATTGGCAGACCAATTATGGCCGAAGTTGCAATAATCGCATAGGCAATGTTGCGATAGGCCTTTTCCTTGGCAGGGTTAAACATCCGTGTTCCAATGATCGATCCGATCATCGAGGGGACAGCAAGCCCCAGCCCCAACAGGGCCAGACCAATGCTGAACCGTCCCATAATCGTAAAGGCCCCCAGCATCATAATATCAAAGGCAAATAGATACAGCATCGAATTGGCGCGGATATTTTCAATCAGCACAGGGCGGGACATATACAGCAGGATAATCGGCGGACCGGGCAGGCCAACCAGCCCCCCCAGAAACCCACCCGACGCGCCGGTGGCGGCAATCAACGGCCGGGTCAAGGCCCCCTGAAATCGCAGCCCCATAACGAGCGCCAGCACAAGCGACAGTGCAACAAAGGACACAGCCGTGCGCACCACATCGGTGGGCAGCATCACCAACAGCATCAGTCCAAAGGGCAGGGCCAGCGCACAAGCGCTTACCAATATAACCAATTCGGATTTAATGGCCTGTCCATAGGCGCGGCGCAAAACCGGCATGGGGCCAAAGACATCCATGATGATAAGAACGGCAATGGCCTCTAACGGGGGCAGAACCGTTGCGGCCAGCGGCAAATAAATCATTGCCGCGCCAAATCCGGCAAACCCACGCACCAGACCGGCCAGCAGGCAGGCTGTTACCAAAACACCCAGCGACCATGGGTCGCTGGCGGCATCAGGCATCGATATTGGCAAATTGGTTCCCCTGATCTGGCGCCTGCTTTGACCAGTCGCGCTTGACCCCAAGGCGCAGCAGCAGGGCCGATGCAACAAAGATCGATGAATAGGTCCCCACAATCACCCCCCAGGTCATGGCAAAGACAAATCCACGGATCACATCCCCGCCCAATGCCAGCAGCGCTATCAGCGCCAGCAGCGTGGTGAACGATGTCATCATGGTGCGCGAAAGGGTTTCGTTGATCGTCAGGTTCAACAGATCCTTCAAGGTCATCTGTTTGTATTTGCGCAGATTTTCACGAACGCGGTCATACACAACTACCGTATCGTTCAGCGAATACCCCACAATCGTCAGCAAGGCGGCAATGATCGCCAGATCAAATTTGATCTGCAATTCAGAAAAAATCCCGATGGTCAGCACCACATCGTGGATCAATGCGGCCACAGCCCCCAATGCGAATTGCCATTCAAATCGCACCCAGATGTAAATCAAAACGGCACTGATGGCCAAAACAACGGCGATAATGGCGCTTTGGATCAGCTCGCCCGAGACTTTCGGCCCAACCGATTCCACAGATACAATTTCTAAATCTGGGGCGATTGCAATCAAGGCCGCCTCGACATTGGCGATCAGATCGGCGCTGGCGGCCTCATCCCCGTCTTGTGCTCCCACGCGGATCATCACCACATGCTGATCGGCGCGGAAATTCGGGTCGAACACCTCAGAGATCGACGCGTCGCCCAACGCCAGCGCATCCAATGCGGTGCGATAACTGCCAACAACTACTTCGGTGCTGCTTTGGGCGCGGATTGTTGTTCCGCCGCGAAAATCGATGCCGTAATTCAACCCCTGAAGCATAAAGCTGACAAAAGCGATGACGGTCATAACGGCGGAAATACCCAGCCAAATTTTTGATTTTTTGAAAAAATCCAAATTGGTGTGTGTCGGGACCAGACGCAGACGCATATTACACCTCCAGAATTTTGGGGCGGCGGCGTTCATACCAGATCAGGATGATCAGCCGCGTGACAAAGATTGCCGTGAAAACGGATGTGATAATGCCCAGACCCAGCGTGATTGCAAAGCCGCGCACAGGGCCGGATCCCATGGCAAACAGGATCACCGCGGTGATCATGGTTGTCAGGTTGGCGTCGATAATGGCCGATTGGGCCTTTTCATATCCCAAATCAATCGCCCGTGCCGGGGATTTTCCGGCGGAAATTTCTTCGCGGATCCGTTCGAAAATCAACACATTGGCATCAACCGCCATACCGATTGTCAGTACGATCCCCGCAATGCCAGGCAGGGTCAGCGTGGCGCCCAAGATCGACAGCAGGGCAAAGACCAAAACGATGTTGGTGATCAGGGCGATATTTGCGAACACCCCAAACAGCCCATACGACAGGGCCATGAAGATCAACACCAAGACAAAGGCGACAATGCTGGCAATCTTGCCGGCGGCGATGCTGTCTGCGGCCAGTTCTGGGCCGATGGTACGTTCTTCCAAAAACGTCAGTTCCGCCGGCAGGGCACCTGCACGCAGCAGTACGGCCAGATTGTTGGTTTCCTCAAATGAGAATCTGCCGGTAATAATTCCCGATCCCCCGGGGATGTGGGATTGTATCACAGGGGCCGAGATTACCTTGCCATCCAGAACAATTGCAAAAGGGCTGCCGATGTTCTGCGCGGTGTAATCTCCAAACCGGCGCGCGCCGCTGGGATTAAACCGAAAGCTGACCGCGTTGCGGTTGTTTTGGTCCAAACTAGGCTGCGCATCGACCAGATCCTCGCCTGTGACCACGGGGGCGCTTTCCAGCACATAATACAGGCCATCTTCCTCGGCCGAGGGTAGGATTTCTGTGCCAGGTGCAGGGCGTGCTGAATCATTGGATGCGCGGCGGATCACCGGCTGGAAGGTCAGCTGGGCCGTGGTGCCAATAATAGCCTTTAATTCGGCGGCGGACCCAATACCGGGCACTTGGATCAGGATGCGTTTGGCCCCTTGGCGTTGGATGGTGGGTTCGCGTGTGCCAACCTCATCAATCCGTTTACGGATGATTTCCAATGCTTGGGACACTGTGCGGGCATCGGTTGCCTCTTTTTCAGCTTGCGATAGCTGCATAATCAAATCAGCACCATCGGTGGTGAAATCCAAATCCAAACCGCCAATCCCTGTGACGGTTGTGATGGGGCGGGCCAGGCTGCGGGCCTCGGCCAGGGCGATATCAATTGCCTCGGGGCGTGAGATGCGCACGCGCAGCTGGTCCGCGGGGCCGTCTTGCAGGCGAATGGTGCCGATTTCAGCACGTTTTTCGCGCAGCAGATTGCGCAGATCCGGCCACAGGGCCTTCATTCGCGCGGCATAAACATCTTGGGTTTGCACCTCGGCCAGCAGATGCGCGCCGCCGCGCAGATCAAGGCCAAGGTTCACAAGGCTGCTGGGCAGAAAATCGGGCCACCCACCGGCCAGTTCATTAAGGGCGCTGTCATTACTGCCGGCTGCAATCGCCATGCGGGCATCATTTGCCCCTTCCACCTTGTTGTAAAACAGGTTCGGCACAGCAAACAGCCCACCGATTACACAAATAAGGATAATCAGGCTGCGCTGCCAAAACGGAATATTTAACATGAAAGCGCCCTTTAATCAGTGCGTTGTTTTGTGATCTTTATGCGGCGCTGGCCGGTTCGGTTTTGCTGATAACCTGAACGATGGTGGACCGGATCACGCGTACTTTGACGCCATCAGCGATTTCAACCTCGATCTCTTTTTCGTCCTTCACCTTGGACACTTTGCCCAGCAGCCCGCCTTGGGTGACCACCTCATCCCCGCGGCGCAGGGCATCAACCATGGCTTTATGCTCTTTGGCTTTTTTCTGCTGCGGGCGGATCATCAGGAAATACATGATCGCGAAAATCAGAATTAGGGGGAAAATCTGGGCAATTGCACTGCCTTGCATGTCGAACCTCGTGACTTTAGCATGCAGAGCATTTGGGCCTGCCGCTGGTTGTTTGTTGTGCGCCAGACCCTATGCGCGCGAGGGGCGCTTTGCAAGGGCAGGCCGATTGATTTTCGCAAGATAGGAGCGATTTGGACAATGGACACACGAATTCGGGACAGTTTCGCGCGGCAGGCGTTTTTGCAAAACTTGGGCGCGCAGATCACGCATCTGGAAAAGGGCTGCGTTCAGATCGAGGTCCCAATCACCCCCCAGCTGTCCCAGCAACAAGGGTTTGCCCACGCGGGCGTTGCCTTTTCCATCGGGGACAGCGCCGCCGGATACAGCGCCCTGACAATGATCGATGACGGGTTCGAGGTGGTGACATCCGAAATGAAAATCCATCTTTTGGCCCCCGCAATCGGCACCCATTTGCGGGCCAAAGGCGGGATCATACGCGCCGGTCGCAAATTGCTGGTGGTCGAGGCAGATGTTTACGCCCTGCAGGCCGATGGATCAGAGCGCCACATTGCCAAACTGATGGGCACGATGGTGCCTGTACCGCTGTGACCGTTTATTTCGCGCGGATCTGAACCGTTTGGTGTAAGGTGCCGCTCAGCCGATCAAAGACATGCAGCTGTTGGTTTTGATCCAAAACAAGCACCCAATCGGAATTGGTGGTGATTGCGGTGGCGGTTGCGCCATCTGGCAGGGAAATTTCTTCTGGTAAAAGGGGGGGCTTTGATTGTAGGCGCATAACCAGCAGGCTGGTGACTATCACCATGCCGATAATCATTGTTACGCTCAGCGCGGTGACCAAACCGCGCAGCAGGCGCAAACCCGGCACAGGGGCGGCGCCATCATCGTCCAAAGGGGTTTTATCATTGGGCATTATTACGTTCCACATTCAAGAAAACCCGCCTGCGCGGCTTGATAAGGCATTGGCGCGCGATGTGCCGCTGGATGCGGCCCTGTCACGCACAAGGCTGGCCAAGCTAATGGCGGAAGGGGCGGTGTTGGTCAATGGGGAAGCCGCGCAGGATACAAAGGCGGGGGTGCGCGAAGGTGATGAAATTACAGTGCGCGTTCCACAGGCCGAAGAAACCGTGATTGCGGCGCAAAACATCCCGCTGGATGTGATTTATGAAGATGCGGATTTGATTGTGGTGAACAAACCTGCCGGCATGGTGGTGCATCCTGCACCCGGATCGCGCGATGGCACATTGGTCAATGCGCTGCTGCATCATTGCGGTGATGATCTGTCCGGTGTGGGCGGGGTCAAGCGCCCGGGCATTGTCCATCGCATTGATAAAGACACCAGCGGCATTTTGGTTGTGGCCAAATCCGATGCCGCTCATCATGGGCTGGCTGAACAATTTGCACGGCATACCATTCAACGGGAATATTGGGCGCTGGTCTATGGCACTCCATCCGAGGCCGACCCCCGGCTGCATGGTGTGCGCGGTACCAGTTTTGAACAGGGCGGTATTTTGCGCATCAACACGCAGCTGGCGCGCCACAAAACCGATCGGCAGCGGCAGGCGGTGACGTTTATGGGCGGCAAACACGCCATCACTCGCGCCCGCGTTGTGCAATCCTTCGGTGCGGTTTCATTGGTGGAATGTTGGTTGGAAACAGGCCGCACGCACCAAATCCGCGTGCACATGTCCCATGTGGGCCATGGTTTGATTGGTGATCCCGTCTATGGCGGTCGGCGCAAATTGGCCAAGGCGGCGTTTTCGGATGATTTATCTGCGCAGCTGGATGGGTTTGGACGGCAGGCGCTGCACGCGCGCAGCCTGGGGTTCACGCATCCGATTTCCGGCGATTGGATGGAATTTTCTGCCGATTTGCCCGAAGACATGCAGGGGCTGCTCGATGCCTTGGCGCAGGCAGGCTAGGGGCCCCCGCGCCTTCACGCGAATGTGATCTTGTGGGCCCATTATGCCTTGCCGTTCTCTTGAAACAGGGCAATTCGACGCCTAGATTTCATGTTAACGAAATAAACATAACTTACAGGTCGAACAGTAACTATGGCAAATTATGCAAATTTACCCGCCCCATCGCCCGAATCTGGGCTGTCGCGTTATCTGCAAGAGATCCGCAAGTTTCCCTTGCTTGACCCAGATGAGGAATACATGCTGGCCAAACGCTGGGCCGAGGATCAAGACACCGAAGCCGCGCATAAGATGGTAACATCGCACCTGCGGTTGGCGGCAAAAATCGCCATGGGTTATCGTGGGTACGGCCTGCCCCAGGCCGAGGTGATTTCCGAGGCCAATGTGGGCCTGATGCAGGCGGTGAAACGGTTTGATCCGGAAAAAGGCTTCCGCCTGGCCACCTATGCCATGTGGTGGATCCGCGCCAGCATCCAAGAATACATCCTGCGCAGTTGGTCGCTGGTGAAAATGGGCACCACAAGCGCGCAGAAAAAACTGTTCTTCAACCTGCGCAAGGCCAAATCCCGGATCGGTGC
>JALQTR010000073.1 GCA_023260835.1 Paracoccaceae bacterium | reverse complement strand
AGCTGAAAGCACAAGGGTCAATCCAAGGAGATACGGTGAGAATCTCGAGCCCGAAGCGAGATATTCTTCAGTCTGCAATCTCCCTGTTAAAAACTGAGATGAAAGACACGCCTCTTCAGTACAACAACTTCAGAGACTAATTTCTTAGCGTGTACTAAAGGCCGCCTGAAGCGACGGTTCGACCCGTGTTACCTTTGCAAGATAGATGTTCCCAGCAAGCTGGCGTTTGTTTTCGGATTCAAAATCAAATTCCTCGACCTTGTTTCCATCCACCACAACCACGCGCGTTTCTTCGGCGTGGGTGGCGTCGATAAGCATTTTCTTAACCATAGTGTCCATGAACACCACAAAGCGGCAGGCTGCGCGGTGCGCATCTGCGTTGTGGCGAATTTTGTCAGGGCGAATAAAAACAGCAGCGCTGCCGCTTTATCAAAGCGGGCCAAGGGATTTAAATTGTCCTGCGCGCGTGTCATCGCGGGTTCTACTCCGGCATGGGTGTCTGGGGCGTTCGGGCCGGACTATCGGCGCCGGATGGACCACCAAACAACACATTACCACCAAATTGATCCGGCCCAATTGGGCGGATATTACGTCACCTTCGATTTTCGCGAAGGCATTAAGATCCTGATCTTTTGGGGTTTTTTTATGTGTGAAACCCAAATAACAAAAAATCAGCAAAATTCTGTGTCAGCACATTCCCCGCCCAAGGCAGAGTGTGCTGATCCCACTTAACGCTCATTTTGGACAAAACACAATGCGAAAAAGACAACTGAAACGAAATGATGCGCGCGGCGGCTGGCCACGCGCATCACAAATGTCACATAAAAAACGCCAGCCTCAGGGCAGTGGCGTGACCTTGACCATCCGGTCCGGTTGGCCCAGCACAGCGCCATTTGGGCCTTTGCCGCGCTTGATTGCATCGACCACATCCATGCCAGATGTCACTTTGCCAACCACGGTGTATTGACCGTTCAAGAAATGCCCATCATCAAACATGATGAAAAACTGGCTGTTGGCGCTGTTTGGGTCCTGCGACCGGGCCATGCCAACGATCCCGCGATCAAAGGGCGTTTTGGAAAATTCAGCGGGCAGATTTGGGCGGCTTGACCCGCCCATGCCGGCGCGGCGCATATCGCCGCCCATTTTACCGAATTTAACATCCCCCGTTTGCGCCATAAAGCCATCGATCACACGGTGGAACACCACATCATCATAGGCCCCATCCGCCGCCAAATCGGACAGGCGTTTGGCGTGTTTGGGCGCGATATCATCAAACAGGTCGATTACGATGGTGCCATTGGCCCCTTCGCCTGCAACCGTCACTTCCAAACCGCTGCTGAAGGCGGGGCTGGCGATCAGCGCCAGCGCGGCAAGCAGCTTACGCATCGGCGGCCACCTTCACGCTGATCATTTGATCGGGATACATTGGCGGCTCACCGCGGGTGATGGCGTCGACATGCTCCATCCCCGAAATCACACGGCCATAGACCGTGTATTGACGGTTCAGAAAGTGGTTGTCGGCAAAGTTGATAAAGAACTGGCTGTTGGCGCTGTCTGGGTTGGCGCTGCGCGCCGCGCCCAATGTACCGCGATCATGTGGGATGCCGGAAAATTCTGCCTTCAGATCCGGCAGATCCGACCCGCCCGTTCCAGCAAGACGCAGGTTGAAATCCTTTTCCATATTACCATTGGCCACATCTCCTGATTGGGCCATAAACCCATCGATCACGCGATGAAAGCACACATTGTCATAGGCACCCGCGCGGGCCAATTCTTTCATCCGTTCGCAATGCAGTGGCGCAATGTCAGGCAGCAATTCAATCACAACAGTGCCGTCTTTCAGCTCCATCAGGATGGTGTTTTCGGGATCTTTAATATCGGCCATGTTGGGCTCCTTTCATATCTGCGTTCTTGGGCTAGTTAAGGTCCATTGCATTTTATAGCAAGTCGCGGCTAGACATCGGCACAAAGATTCGTGCGAAAATTGGGGGACAACATGGGCTGGAAAACCTTGGACGATATGGCGCTGCCCGGAAAAACCGTTCTGCTGCGGGTGGACATCAATGTGCCTGTCAAAGACGGCCAAGTGACCGACGCCACGCGGATCATGCGGATCATCCCCACAATTGACAGCATCATTGGCTCAGGCGGCAAGGTGGTTCTGCTGGCGCATTTTGACCGTCCAAAGGGCCAGCGCATCCCGCAAATGAGCCTGCAACAACTGGCCCCAGCCCTGGAACGCGCCGCAGGGCGCAAGGTGATTTTCGTGGCCGATTGCATCGGCGCCGCCGCCAAAGCGGCGATTGATGCTGCCGATCAGGGCGATGTGATTTTATTGGAAAACACCCGTTTTCACGCAGGCGAAGAAAAGAATGACCCCGATCTGATCGCGCAAATGGCCGAATTGGGGGATGTTTACTGCAATGACGCATTTTCTGCGGCACATCGCGCCCATGCATCGACCGAAGGGCTGGCCCGCGCCCTGCCCGCCTGCGCTGGCCGCCTGATGGAGGCTGAGCTGCGCGCGCTTGAAGCCGCGCTTGGTGCGCCAAAACGCCCCGTGGCGGCGGTTGTCGGCGGCGCAAAAGTCTCCACCAAACTGGATCTGCTGTCCAATCTGGTGGAAAAAGTGGATCATCTGATCATCGGCGGCGGCATGGCCAACACATTTTTGGCTGCACAGGGCCATGCGATCGGCAAATCCCTGGCCGAACGCGAAATGACCCAGACCGCCAATGCGATTTTGCAAAAAGCCGCCAGCGCCGGCTGCGAGGTCATCCTGCCCAGCGACATCGTCGTTGCAAAGGAATTCGCCGAAGGGGCCGAAAATTCAACCCACGCCGCAACTGCCTGCCCAGAGGATGGGATGATTTTGGATGCAGGCCCGCAAACCGTGGCCGCGATCAAAGCCTGCTTTGACAAGGCACAAACCCTGATCTGGAACGGGCCGCTGGGCGCATTTGAAATAGCCCCATTTGATACCGCCACCAATGCAGCCGCCCTGCACGCCGCCGCGCGCAGCAGCCAAGGTACGCTGACATCGGTTGCCGGCGGCGGCGATACAGTGGCAGCCCTGAACAAATCTGGCGCCGCATCGGGCTTTAGCTATATTTCCACCGCAGGCGGTGCCTTTTTGGAATGGATGGAGGGCAAAACCCTGCCCGGCGTGGCCGCTTTAACCCAATAGACTGTGCCGCAGGCCGAAATCGGCCCCATGAAGAATTGCATTTAAGCCCGTCTGCGCGTAAACCGCAAACCAACTGCCCATGGGGCATGAAATCGTGACATAAAGGAAGACGCCATGACCAAAGCTCAGCAAACCCAGCAGATGAAAACCGGAAATGGGTTCATCGCCGCGCTTGACCAAAGTGGCGGCTCCACGCCCAAGGCGCTGGCGCTCTATGGTGTTGGCGAAGATGCCTACAGCAATGATGCGGAAATGTTCGACCTGATCCATCAGATGCGCGCCCGTATTGCCAGCGCGCCTGCCTTTACCGGGGGAAAAGTGCTGGGTGCGATTTTATTCGAACGCACCATGGATGGGGAAATTGATGGCCTGCCCACCGCAACCTATCTGTGGGAAAAACGTGGCGTAGTACCGTTTTTGAAAATCGACAAAGGCTTGGACGATGCACGCGATGATGTGCGCCCATTGAAACCTATGCCAGACTTGGATGCGCTGCTGGCCCGCGCCGTAGCGGCCGGTATTTTCGGCACCAAAATGCGATCCGTCATCGACGGCGCCAATTCGGCTGGGATCAAAACGGTTGTGGCGCAACAATTCGATGTGGCCGCACAAATTCTGGGCCATGGGCTGATCCCGATTGTCGAGCCCGAGGTCACAATCACCATCGCCGACAAGGCCGAAGCCGAAGCAATGCTGCTGGCCGAATTGACCGCCCATCTGGACGCCATGCCCGCAGATCAGCAGGTAATTTTAAAACTGACCCTGCCCGAGGTGGACAACCTGTATGCACCATTGGTGAACCACCGCGCCGTCATGCGCGTTGTTGCCCTGTCGGGCGGTTACAGCCGCAGCGAAGCCAATGCCCGCCTGTCGCGCAACACGGGCGTCATTGCCAGCTTCTCTCGCGCCCTGACCGAAGGGCTGAGCGCACAGCAATCTGATGATGATTTCAACACCACCATCGCCGCCACGATTGATGAAATTTACGCCGCATCGGTTGCCGGATAAAACTTTCACAGGGCGCGCATCAAACCGCGCCCTAGCCCAAACCCCACCTTTTGTATAGAATCACCCTGAAAGAGGGGGGATTCACAGGTGATTCGTTTTGTGGCAATAACAGGGCGCACATCCGATTTCGAACCGAAGGGTCGCCCTATGCATATGACACATAAACAGCTGATAGCCTATGCGCTTTATGCCGTGTCTGTTCTGGCACTGGGGGCCTATTTTGCCATGGCCGCCGTTCAGGGGGAAAATGGGATCTTCCACCGCGCCGAGGTCGAGGCGGAGCTGCACAAGCTTCAGACCCAATTATCCGCCCTGCAAGATGAACGCGATGAAATGCTGAACCTGACCCGCCGCCTGTCCGATGGTTTTTTGGATTTGGACCTGCTGGATCAACAGGCCCGTGATGTTCTGGGCCTGATGCGCGCGGACGAGGTTCTGGTCAACTAACCCCCCCTTTTGAATACACGTTGCTTGCAGTCGCATTCCGCCTGCAAATCAAAGAAAATCTGACCCACAGCATAAAAACACTCGAAATTTCAAAAAAATGCTGCTAGAAATAGTTTAGTATTAAACTATTTTTCCGATACGAAGGGTCAAAGACATATGGCGACCAGAAAAACCCCCACCAAATCAAATGTTTCAGGTGATGAACTGAAACAATACTACACAGACATGCTGTTGATCCGTCGATTCGAAGAAAAGGCCGGTCAGCTGTACGGGATGGGCCTGATTGGCGGTTTTTGTCACCTGTATATCGGGCAAGAGGCGGTGGTGGTTGGCCTCGAAGCCGCGGCTGAAGAGGGCGATAAACGTATCACATCCTACCGCGATCACGGTCATATGTTGGCCTGCGGCATGGACCCGGGCGGCGTTATGGCCGAACTGACCGGGCGCGAAGGCGGGCTGTCCAAGGGTAAAGGCGGCTCGATGCATATGTTTTCCAAAGAAAAACATTTCTACGGCGGCCACGGGATCGTCGGGGCGCAGGTCCCGCTGGGGGCTGGGCTGGCCTTTGCCGATCAATACAACGGCAACGGGCGCGTGACATTTACCTATTTCGGTGATGGCGCGGCCAATCAGGGCCAAGTTTATGAAACCTTCAACATGGCGGCATTATGGCAATTGCCGGTGATTTTTGTCGTTGAAAACAACCAATACGCGATGGGAACGGCACAAACGCGGTCAACCTCGACCCCGGATCTGTACACACGCGGCACCGCCTTTGGCATCAAGGGCGAGGCGGTAGATGGCATGGATGTGCTGGCGGTAAAGGCCGCGGGTGAAAAGGCGGTGGCGCATTGCCGCGCCGGCAAAGGCCCCTATATCCTTGAGATTAAAACCTACCGCTATCGCGGACATTCCATGTCGGATCCGGCAAAATACCGCACCCGTGAAGAGGTGCAGAAAATGCGGTCCGAACGCGATCCCATCGAACATATCCGCGAAATGCTGCTGCAAGGCGGTCACGCCACCGAGGATGATCTGAAAGCGATTGATAAATCGATCAAAGACATCGTCAGTGATGCCGCCGAATTCGCGAAGACCAGCCCAGAGCCCGCCTTGGACGAGCTGTGGACCGATATTTACGCCGCCCAATAAGCGCAGTTTGAAAAGGTAAAGAACAATGGCAATCGAAATTTTAATGCCCGCGCTATCCCCCACCATGGAAGAAGGCACTTTGGCCAAATGGTTGGTGAAAGAGGGCGACACCGTTTCATCCGGTGATATCATCGCCGAGATTGAAACCGATAAAGCCACGATGGAATTCGAAGCCATCGATGACGGCGTGATGGGTAAATTGCTGGTCGCAGAAGGCACCGAAGGCGTCAAAGTGAACACCCCCATCGCCCAATTGCTGGCCGAGGGCGAGGACGCATCTGCCACCTCGGCCCCCGCCCCTGCAACACCCGCAGCCGCGCCCGAACCTGCGCCTGCGCCAAAGGCGCCAGCCGCCGCAGCCCCCGTTGCCGTCGCCCCTGTGGAATTGGAATTGCCCGAAGGCACCACATTCAAACAACAAACCGTCCGCGAAGCGCTGCGCGATGCCATGGCCGAAGAAATGCGCGGCGATGACGCGGTATTTTTGATGGGGGAAGAGGTCGCCGAATACCAAGGCGCCTATAAGGTCAGCCAAGGGCTGCTGGATGAATTCGGCTCCAAACGCGTGATCGACACGCCCATCACCGAACATGGCTTTGCAGGTATTGCCGTTGGCGCCGCCTTTGGTGGTCTGCGGCCGATTGTTGAATTCATGACCTTCTGCCGGGTGTCCATCGACGACGCAATGGCCTGAATGCGCTCCGCCTCAATAGGCGCATCGATGACAATGGTGGCGACCCCAGCACTCATCGCCTGAGCGATCTCGTCCTCCGACTTGTTGTTGCCCTGAAACTCGATGTGGTCGGGATTTGCACCGCCGCCCAACGCGATCGCCATTTCTCCCGCAGTCGCAACGTCAAAACCCAGTCCTGCATCCTCCACCCACGAGACGACGTGTCCGGAAATAAAGGACTTGGAGGCGTAGTACACGTTCCCGCTCACGCCGTGACGTACGACGAGTTCCAGGGCCTCACCTACCTCCAGGTGAAGGGCACGGGCCTCGCGAACACGTGCCCCGTCGTCGAGACGGGCGAGGCGGGTTCGAAGATCCCCGCCAAGGAGTACGCGCTCGAGAAGGACACCATCCTCACCAAAGAGGAAGCCCTCAAGGACATTTACCGCAAGTTGCGTCCGGGCGAGCAGGTCGCTGCGGAGGCAGCGCGCTTGCTGTTGGATAACTTCTACTTCAACCCGAAGCGCTACGACCTG
>JALQTR010000037.1 GCA_023260835.1 Paracoccaceae bacterium | reverse complement strand
CGCAGCGCCAGAATACAGAAGATCGCCTCGACAGCGCCCGCCGCCCCCAAAAGGTGCCCGATCGACGATTTCGTCGAAGACATCGTGGCCTTCGCCGCCGCATCGCCCATCAGGCGTTCAACCGCGCCAAGCTCGATCGTGTCCGCCATCGTCGAGGTGCCATGCGCGTTGATGTAATCCACATCCGCAGGCGTCAGCCCCGCACGCTCGATCGCCGCCTTCATCGAACGATAGCCGCCATCCCCATCCTCGGCAGGCGCCGTGATGTGGTAGGCGTCGCCCGACAGGCCATAGCCCAGAATCTCGGCGTAGATCTTTGCGCCGCGCGCTTTGGCGTGCTCGTATTCTTCAAGCACGACAACGCCCGCACCCTCGCCCATCACGAACCCATCGCGATCCGCGTCATAGGGGCGCGAAGCCGCCTGTGGATCATCGGCGCGTTTCGTGGACAGCGCCTTACAGGCGTTAAAGCCCGCGATGCCGATTTCGGAAATCGACGCCTCGGCCCCGCCGGCGACCATCACATCCGCATCGCCATCTTTGATTAGACGTGCCGCATCGCCAATCGCGTGTGCGCCGGTGGAACAGGCGGTCACAACAGCGTGGTTTGGCCCCTTGAACCCGTACCGGATCGACACATGGCCTGACACCAGATTGATCAGCGCGCCCGGGATGAAAAACGGCGACACACGGCGCGGACCGCGTTCTTTGATCAAAACAGCGGTTTCGGCGATGGAATTCAGCCCACCAATGCCTGACCCGATCATCACACCGGTGCGGCAGCGGCTGTCCTCATCCTCGGGCTTCCACCCCGAATCTTCCACCGCTTGCGTGGCGGCGGCGACGCCATACAGGATAAAATCATCCACTTTGCGCTGCTCTTTTGGCTCCATCCAGTCATCGGGGTTGAAGGTGCCGTTGCTGCCATCGCCATGTTTGACCTCGCAGGCATAGGTGGTGGTCACATTGCTGGCATCAAACCGCGTGATTGGGCCAGCGCCAGATTGCCCCTGCAAAAGGCGAGACCACGTTTCTTCGACCCCGCAAGCCAAGGGGGTGACCAATCCCAATCCTGTCACAACAACACGCCGCATTCTAACCACCTTTTACTTTGGTTCCGTTTGTTCCGCTTTTAACGCGACCGCCCAGCATGGGGCAAGGGGCAATTGCCCCCGCGGCGCGAAACCCATGGCCGCTGCGCGGGTTCGGCCGCGGGCCAGCATCGCCACGAATCAAAAACCCCGCCCGTGCAACGCACAGGCGGGGCCTTGGTCTGCCAAACTGGCAGAACGAATTAGGATGCGTCTGTGATGAATTTCACAGCGTCGCCGAAGGTCTGAATGGTTTCGGCTGCGTCATCAGGGATTTCGATGCCGAATTCTTCTTCGAACGCCATAACCAATTCAACGGTGTCCAGGCTGTCTGCGCCCAGATCATCAATGAAAGATGCGTTTTCGGTGACTTTGTCTTCTTCCACGCTCAGGTGCTCGACAACAATTTTCTTTACGCGATCTGCGATGTCGCTCATGTCTTTATCCTCATCAGTCAGCGGGCCGGCGGCCCATTTGGTGCTGCCTGTGACAGGCAGCGGTTGCACCCGCAGAAGAACCCCACGAGCCCTAGGTCAAACCGCGCCAAAATCCAGCACGTTTTGGTTTATAATTTGGCCTATAGCACATGATTTGGATTTGGCAAATCATTTACCAAGGTTTTGCCACAGCATATTGGGGTTTGTGCTGCAGGTTGATCACGGCGCAGAGTCCATCGAGTAAGGGCTGCGCTTGCCTGGGTAGGCGCCGATGCGCCACAGTGTAATAAGCGGGTGCGTTTTTCAGCACGAAACGCAGCACGGGCTTTGAACATCCTATGCGCCTGCCGGGGGGCAGGCAGTCGCAGCCCGGCGGTGCCGCCGGGCGTGACACTTCATTTAAACTGAACTTCAAACAATCCTGTTGTCTGAAATCACACCATCGCCATGCCGCCGTTAACGTGCAGCGTGGCGCCGGTGGTGTAGCCGGCCTCGTTCGAGGCCAGATACAGAACCGCGGCGGCAATTTCTGCCGGTTGGCCCATGCGGCCGGCTGGGATGTTGCCCAAAATGCCCGCCTTTTGATCGTCGTTCAATTTATCGGTCATTGCGGTTTCGATAAACCCGGGGGCAACGGCGTTGACGGTGATGCCGCGCGATGCAACCTCATAGGCCAGCGATTTGCTCATCCCAACAAGGCCCGCCTTTGCGGCGGCGTAATTGCCCTGCCCGGGGTTACCGGTGGCGCCCACAACCGATGTAATGTTGATGATGCGGCCCCAGCGTGCCTTCATCATGCCGCGCAGCGCGGATTTGCACAGGGTGAAACAGGCCGTCAGGTTCACATCGATCACCGATTGCCATTCATCATCCGACATCCGCATGAACAGGTTATCGCGGGTGATGCCGGCGTTGTTGACCAAAATATCCACGCTGCCCATCGCATCAGCGGCGTCTTTGACAAGGCTGGCAACGGCGTCTTTATCCGACAGGTTGCACGGCAGCACATGGGCGCGATCGCCCAATTCGGCGGCCAGCGCCTGCAGCGGGTCCTGCCGCGTGCCAGACAGGCCCACCGTGGCCCCTGCCCCATGCAGCGCGCGAGCAATATCCGCACCAATGCCACCCGATGCGCCCGTGATCAGCGCGGTCTTTCCAGTTAAATCAAACATATCAAATTCCTTTTGTTTCGTCTGCCAACAGTTTGGCGATATCATCTGGAGCGCCAACAGCGTGGCAGCTGATGGATTTTTCAATCCGGCGCACCATGCCCGACAGGGCCTTGCCCGCGCCGATTTCCCACATTTCGGTCACGCCCTGCGCCGCCATCCAGGCCACAGATTCGCGCCAGCGCACCGATCCGGTGACCTGCTGCACCAGCAAATCCTTGATCAATGCGGGGTCCTGTACGGCATGGGCGCGTACATTGGCCACCAGCGGCACCGCCGGGGCCTGCACCGTGATATCCGCCAGCGCGGCCTGCATCGCCTCTGCCGCCGGCGCCATCAGCGCACAGTGAAACGGCGCGCTGACTGGCAGCAAAACGGCGCGTTTGGCGCCTTTGCCCTTGGCGATCTCGACCGCGCGTTCCACCGCGGCCTTATGGCCCGATACCACAACCTGACCGGGGTCATTGTCATTGGCGGCTTGGCAGACCTCGCCCTGGGCGGCCTCTTCGGCCACGGCGCGGGCCGTGTCAAAATCCAGCCCCAGCAGCGCCGCCATGGCGCCCACGCCCACCGGCACCGCCGCCTGCATGGCGCTGCCACGAATGCGCAAAGCGCGGGCCGTGTCCGCCACAGAAATCGCCCCCGCCGCGGCCAGCGCGGAATATTCCCCCAGCGAATGCCCCGCCACAAAGGCCGCGCGGGTGATGTCCACCCCTTCGGCCTGCAGCGCGCGCATCGCGGCCATGGATGTCGCCATCAGCGCCGGCTGCGCATTTTGCGTCAGCGTCAGAGTTTCAATATCCCCCGCCCAAATCAACGATGACAGGCTTTCGCCCAGGGCCTCATCCACCTCTTGGAAAACCGCGCGGGCGGCGGGATAGGCATCTGCCAATTCCTTGCCCATACCGATGGTTTGTGCGCCCTGCCCGGGAAAAATAAATGCTATGCTCATGGCGGGTTTATCCTTTGCTTACCCTTATTGTTGCCAATGGGTCTACAGATTGCGCCCCGCGCGCGCAAGGCTGATGGGGGACTGCGCGGGGGGTCATGGGGTTTCACACCATTGCCCCATTCGGCTTGCATAGGATCCACAATCCGTATAAGGGACCCCTGTTTTCCGCGATTATTGCAGATGACGCGTGACCTCTCATGGGTGGGGGCGGGAAACATATTAGACCCCCCAACGAAGTCCGCATGAACATGAAGGAAGTTCACATGCCATTATACGAGCATGTCTTTATTGCGCGCCAGGACCTGTCCAACGCGCAAGCAGAGAGCCTGGTTGAGCATTTCTCGGCCGTCCTGGCAGACAACGGCGGCAAAACCGTTGAAAGCGAATACTGGGGCGTCAAAACCATGGCCTATAAAGTCAACAAAAACCGCAAAGGCCATTACGCCTTTTTGAAGACCGATGCCCCCGCGGCAGCCGTTCAAGAAATGGAACGCCTGATGCGCCTGCACGAAGATGTGATGCGCGTTCTGACCATCAAAGTTGATGCGCATGAAGAAGGCCCATCGGTACAAATGCAAAAGCGTGACGAACGTGGCGAACGCCGCGAACGCCGCCCTGCGTAACTTCAAAGAAGGACTGTAAACAATGGCAACGAAACCATTTTTCCGTCGTCGCAAAGTTTGCCCCTTCTCGGGCGAGAACGCACCTGCGATCGATTACAAAGACGTCAAATTGCTGCAGCGCTATATCTCTGAGCGTGGCAAAATCGTCCCCAGCCGTATCACCGCCGTTTCCGCAAAGAAACAGCGTGAACTGGCCCGTGCTATCAAACGCGCTCGCTTTTTGGCGCTGCTGCCCTACGCCGTGAAATAAGGAGAAACGATCATGCAAGTTATCCTTTTGGAACGCGTGGCCAAACTGGGCCAAATGGGCGATGTCGTGGATGTAAAACCCGGCTACGCACGCAATTTCCTGCTGCCCCAAGGCAAAGCCCTGTCGGCGTCCGAGGCAAATATCTCTGCCTTTGAAAACCGCAAGGCCCAGCTGGAAGCACAGAACCTGGAAACCCGCAAAGAAGCCGAAGCTGTGGCTGAAAAGCTGAACGGCCAGATGTTCACCGTGATTCGTCAGGCATCTGACAGCGGCGCGCTTTATGGGTCTGTCACGCCACGTGACGCGGCAGAAGCCGCCACCGCAGCGGGCTTCACCGTGGATCGCAAACAGATTGTCATCCTGAACCCAATCAAAGAGTTGGGTCTGCATGACATGGACGCGGTTCTGCACCCCGAAGTCACCGCCACCTTCACCGTGAACGTTGCACGTTCCGAAGAAGAGGCCGAAGTGCAGAAATCCGGTAAATCCATTCAGGAATTGGCAGCAGAAGCCGAGGCCGAAGCAGAATTCGAAATCGCAGAACTGTTCGACGATATGGGCAGCGCAGCATCGGATGATGACAGCGACGAAAACGAAGGCTAATCCTTCTTTTCATGGATATTTAAATGGCGCGGGCGGGCAACCTCCCGCGCCTTTTTTATGGGGTTTGTGCCGCGGCGACCCTGTTTAGGGGTCTGCGCGTTAAAACACCCCTTGCAGCACTTCGGCCCGTTTCATATCGGCGGCCGCGAAATCAATGATGGCGCGAATGCGTTTGGGCAGGCTGCGCCCCTCCAGATAGACCGCGTTCAACGGTGCAGCCATCCCCACAAACCCGTCCATCACCGGCTGCAACCGCCCCGCCTGCACATCAGCGGCCACCGCAAATCGCGGGGCATAACAGATGCCGCAGCCGGCAATCGCCAATTCCGCCGCCGCACGGGCGGAATTGACGGCAAATCGCCCCTTTACCTCGGCCATATGGGTGCGGCCAAATTTGGTGAACGCCCAGCGGCGGGGATTTTTGCGGTTGGTGTCGATGATGCAATCAAAAAAGGGTAAATCAGCGGGGATTTGCGGCGCATCATGATCGGTGATGAAATCGGGGCTGGCCACAGCGATGGCCGATATGTCCCCCAATTTGCGCGCCTTCAGGGTGTTTTGGTCCAATTCCCCGATGCGAAAGGCCAGATCGACGCCCTCGGCCGCCAAATCGATGAACCGATCCGACAGGCGCAAATCGATTGACAGTTTTGGATGCGCCGCGCTGAGCCGTGCCAACATTGGCGCCAAATACAGCTCGCCCAATGTCACGGGGGCGGCGATGCGCACCTTTCCTGACAAATCGTGGCTGGTGTGTGACAAATCTGACAACAGCCCCTCGATCCCGTCGATCAATTCGGGCGCGCGGTCCAGCAGCGCCTCGCCCTCGGGGGTCAGACCAACCGTTCGGGTGGTGCGTTGCAGCAGCCGCAGACCCAGCTGATCCTCCAGCTGGGCAATATATTTCGACGCCAATCGATTTGAGATCCCAATCTGCGCCGCCCCCTGACTGAACGACCGCGTGCGGGCGGTTGCGACGAAAATTTTTAACGCATCAAGCCGGTCCATAGATTATCCTCAAATTGTTCTTAGTATTTCCACATTATTACCATATCATTGATTAAAGAAATGATTAAATTGGGGTCAGGTTCAAAATAGGAGCACATTATGACACCCCAAACCGATCACGCCGCCGCCATTTTACGCATCACCAGTGGGCTGGCTTTTTTGGCCCATGGCCTGTTGAAAATAAACGTTTTTACCATCGCTGGCACTGTCGGCTTTTTTGAAAGCCTGGGCCTGCCGGCCAGTCTGGCCTATCTGACCATTATCGCCGAAGTTGGCGGTGGTTTGGCGTTGATTTTGGGGGTTGCTGTACGCCCATTATCAATCGCTTTGATCCCTATCTTGCTGGGCGCTGCGTGGGTCCATGCGGGCAATGGGTGGCTGTTTGCCGCCGAAGGTGGCGGCTGGGAATACCCTGTATTTTGGGCCGCAGTGCAGGCCGCGATTGCATTGCTGGGCGCCGGCAGTTTTGCCCTGCGCATTGCTGCGGTCGATAAATTGCTGGGCAAATACGCCTGATAAATATCGGTGGGCCGGTCACGGCCCACCCACCAAAAGGGGCCATAGTATGATCACAACAACCACATTAGATGATTTAAAATCAAGGTTTTGCGCATCTGACCGGATGCCATTGGTGTTTTTGGGCCATGGCAGCCCGATGAACGCGGTCGAGGATGGCCCTTACAGCCGCGCTTGGCGCGATTTGGGCCGCACCCTGCCCAAACCGCAGGCGATTTTGGTGGTGTCGGCGCATTGGATGACGCGTGGAACAACCCTCGTCGATGTTTCGGCCATGCCCAAAACGATCCATGATTTTTACGGCTTTCCAGACTCTCTATACGATATTCAATATCCCGCCCCCGGCGCCCCCGATTTGGCACGCGATGTGGCCGCATTATTGGCCAGCCACCACGGCGCCGAAGACGATACTTGGGGTCTGGATCATGGTGCGTGGACGGTGCTGAAATTCCTGTATCCTGATGCAGATGTGCCGGTTTTTCAGGTGTCGATCGATATGGCCCGCGGGCTGGAGTACCAATTGGAAATCGGCAAAACTCTGTCGCAGTTGCGAAACCAAGGCGTATTGATCCTTGGATCAGGAAATGTGGTGCATAATTTACAGCGCATTCGCTGGGGCGCAGGCAGTCAACCACATGATTTTGCAGTGGAATTTGATCAGGTGTTTGCCGATCGCCTGACCCAACGGGACATGGCGCATTTGGCCGATCCAACCGCATTAGGGGCGCTTTTACAGGCGGCACATCCCACCGTGGATCACTATATGCCTGCCCTGACAATCGCTGGCGCATCCGATACGCGCGATGATCTGACATTCATGACAGATGCGATTGATCTGGGGTCGGTTTCAATGCGGTCATTCGTGTTTCATTCGTCCGAATAACCAGAACCATTTGACTAAACGCCCCTTGCGCGCCATCTATACCTTGTTGGGATAAGAACAAGGATTGGGCGATGAAACTGTTGCGCTTTGGCCCGCAGGGGCAGGAAAAACCAGGGATGCTGCACAGCGATGGCAGCATCCGGGACTTATCGTCCCATGTGTCTGATTTTGCAGGTGAAACTGTGTCGTTAGAGGCACTTACCGCGTTGGCGCAGATCGATGCAGACACCCTGCCCGTCGTCACGCCAGACCGCATTGGCAGCCCGCTGGCATGGGTGCCCAATTTCTACTGTGTGGGGCTGAATTACGCCAAACACGCGGCCGAGGCCGGCATGGATATGCCCAAAGAACCGATCATCTTTTCCAAGGCGTCATCAGCCCTGTCTGGCCCCAATGATCCGGTCATTATCCCCCGCGGGTCGGACAAAACCGATTGGGAGGTCGAGCTGGGCGTCGTGATCGGGCGCGAGGCGCTTTATGTTGACGAAGCCAATGCGCTGGATGTTGTGGCAGGGTATTGCGTGATTAACGATGTGTCCGAACGCAGTTTCCAAATCGACCGCGGCGGCCAATGGATTAAGGGCAAATCCGCACCCAGCTTCGGCCCCATCGGCCCCTATTTGGTCACCAAGGACGAGGTGCCAGACCCCCAATCCCTAAACCTATCACTGTCCCTAAACGGCGATGTGGTGCAGGATTCAAACACCAGCGACATGATCTTCACCGTGGCCCAAGCCATCAGCCATATGTCGCAATTCATGCGCCTGTTGCCCGGGGATGTGATTGCCACCGGCACGCCATCGGGCGTTGGCATGGGGATGAAGCCACCGCGGTATCTGCGCGCCGGTGACGTGATGGAATTGCAGGTTCAGGGGCTGGGCGTGCAGCGCCAAACCGCTGTAGCCGCTGATTAATAAAGGAAAAATCAGATGATTTTCGCCGACAGCCTGTCCCGTTTGGGCACTGAATCTGCCTTTACCATTTTGGCCCGGGCGCAAAAACTGGCCGCCGAGGGGCGCGACATTATCAATCTGGGGATCGGTCAGCCCGATTTTCAAACCCCGCCCCATATTGTCGAGGCCGGAATCAAGGCGCTGCGCGATGGGCATCACGGCTACACCCCCGCCAATGGCCTGCCCGCGCTGCGGCAGGCGGTGGCGGCCGATCTGCATCGCCGCCACGGGGTCGATGTGAACCCAGATAACGTGGTGGTTGTCCCCGGCGGCAAGCCCACAATGTTCTTTGCGGTGATGATGTTTGGCCAACCCGGCACGGAAATCATGTATCCCAACCCCGGCTTTCCAATCTATGAATCCGTGATCCGTTACAGCGGCGCAACGCCGGTTCCGATTGCCCTGCGCGAAGAAAATGGATTTGCCTTCAGCGCGGATGAGGTTCTGGGCCAAATCACTGATAAAACGCGGTTAATCATCATCAATTCGCCGGCAAACCCCACTGGTGGCGTAACCCCGCGGGCGGAGATTGACAAACTGGTTGCGGGACTTGAGGCGCATCCCCATGTCGCTATCCTGTCGGATGAGATCTATTCCAATATGCTCTATGGCGGGCGCGAACATGTCAGCCTGCTGCAATATCCGCAAATCCGCGATCGGCTGATTATGTTGGACGGGTGGTCGAAAACCTATGCCATGACTGGCTGGCGGCTGGGCTATGCGGTGTGGCCGGATGCGGCGGTGGATCATGTTACGCGGCTGTGCATCAACGACCATTCCTGCGTGAATGCCGCGGCGCAATATGCTGGCATTGCTGCGCTGGAGGGGCCGCAGGATGCGGTGCACGACATGGTTGCCGAATTTGATGCCCGCCGCAGTGTGATTGTGGACGCGTTAAACGCCCTGCCCGGGGTCAGCTGCACCGATTCTGCGGGGGCCTTTTATGCCTTTGCCAACATCTCTGGCACCGGCCTGACATCCGCGCAGGCACAGGATTTATTTCTGGATCAGGCGGGGGTGGCATCGGTGGCTGGCACGTCCTTTGGCGCGATGGGCGAAGGGTACATCCGTTTTTCCTATGCGAATTCAACGCCCAACATTATCGAAGCCATGTCCCGCATAGATCAGGTCCTGCGGTAGGCGCAGTACGTCTCAATCTGAAAAACCCTTTGCAGCTTGTGTCGCTTACCCCTAATCAAGTGATGACCATTTCAATTGGGGGGAATGACATGGGGCTGATTTGGGGACGGTTTTCCGTTTGGTTTTACTGCGGTGTTTTTACCGTTTTGGCGATGGCTTTTTCACAGTTTTGGCCGCCAGCAATTTGGGCCGCGTTGGCATGCGCCCTGTTAACCTTGCTGGGCCTATATGATTACACGCAGAAAAAGCGGGCTGTGCTGGCCAATTTCCCGTTGATGGGCCGGTTTCGGTTCATTTTGGAATCCATCCGGCCCGAATTGCGCCAATATTTTTGGGAATCGGATAAGGACGAACTGCCCTATTCGCGCAATCAGCGCGCCATGGTGTATCAGCGATCAAAACATATGCTGGCCGCGCGGCCCTTTGGATCGGATGAGGATCAATATGCGGATGATTTCAGTTGGCTGAACCATTCAATAACCCCCACCCATATCGACAGCGATGATTTTCGTGTGCGTGTGGGGCTGGGGCCGCGTGCCTATGACATGTCAGTTCTGAATATTTCAGGCACCAGTTTTGGATCCCTCTCGCCCCGCGCGATCGAGGCCCTGTCCACCGGCGCGCGTTTGGGCGGATTTGCCCATAACACCGGCGAAGGCGCCCTGTCCAAATATCACGAGGCCGGCGGCGGCGACACAGTTTGGCAAATTTCCACCGGCTATTTCGGGTGCCGCACCCCAGACGGCCGATTTGATCCAGATAAATTTGCGCAAAAGGCGGCGCTGGATCAGGTGAAAATGATCGAGATTAAGCTCAGCCAAGGGGCAAAACCCGGCCATGGTGGGATGCTCTTGGGGCCAAAAGTGACGCCCGAAATTGCCCAGACCCGCGGGGTCGAACCATATAAGGATGTGATTTCCCCCCACAGCCATTCCAGTTTTGGCACCCCTGCTGAATTGCTGGATTTTGCCGCGCAGCTGCGCGAATTGTCTGGTGGCAAACCGGTTGGGATCAAGCTGTGTATCGGGCACCCATGGGAATTTGTCGCAATTGTCAAAGCGATGGTGGAAACCCAAAAATTTGTCGATTTTGTCACTGTGGATGGGTCTGAAGGGGGCACAGGCGCGGCGCCTGTGGAATTCACCGACCATCTGGGCAGCCCGCTGCGCGATGCGGTGGTGTTTGTCGACAATGCCCTGCGCGGTGCGGATCTGCGCGATCGCGTAAAAATTGCCGCCTCTGGCAAAGTGGTCAGCGCCTATGACATCGCCCGCATCTGTGCCTTGGGGGCTGATTGGGTGAATATGGCGCGGCCCTTCATGTTTTCTTTGGGCTGTATTCAGGCACGTGATTGCGCATCCGGCCATTGCCCCACGGGGATTGCCACCATGGATCCAAAACGCTTTCGCGCGCTTGATGTGCCATCACGCGCACAGCGTGTCGCCAATTTTCAGCGCAACACCCGCTTTGCCCTCAAAGAGCTGCTAGAGGCCGCGGGGCTGAACCATCCGACCGATCTGACACGCCGCCACATCGTTCGCCGCCTGTCAGCCAGCCAGATCAAATTGGCCGATCAGATTTACCCCAAGGTAGAACGGGGCGCGCTGATCCGCGGCGAAACAGTCGAGGATCCTCGGCTGGCCTCATACTGGCACCGCGTTGATGCG
>JALQTR010000224.1 GCA_023260835.1 Paracoccaceae bacterium | reverse complement strand
GACCGCATCAGAAATGCATCCCCAATGCGTTTTACAGGAGCACTGCGCATATCGGCGGTGAATTGCGAATCCCGAAACACCGTTAGTCCTTCTTTCAGGCACAGTTGAAACCAATCGCGACAGGTGATGCGATTGCCCGTCCAATTGTGGAAATATTCATGCGCGATAATCGCCTCGATCCGTTCAAAATTGGCATCTGTCGCGGTTTCAGGGCTGGCCAAAACACATGATGAGTTGAAAATATTCAGCCCCTTATTTTCCATAGCCCCCATGTTGAAATCATCCACCGCCACAATGTTGAACACATCCAAATCATATTCGCGGCCATAAACGCGTTCATCCCATGCCATGGATGATTTCAGTGCCGACATCCCAAAGGCGCATTTGGTCAAATCATCCGGACGCACCCAAATGTTCAGCGCGACATCGCGGCCTGATTGGGTGGTGAATTGATCCGAATGCGCGCGCAAATCCCCCGCAACCAAAGCAAACAGATAAGCGGGTTTGGGCCATGGGTCTGACCAACAGGTCCAGCCATCTTGCACCCTTTGTGGATTACCGTTGGACAGCATCACCGGCAGATCGCTTTTGATGCGCACATCAAAGGGCGCCATCACATCGGGACGATCGGGGTAGAAGGTGATTTTGCGAAAGCCCTCGGCCTCGCACTGGGTGCAATACATGCCGCCGGATGTGTATAACCCCTCAAGAGCGGTGTTGGTTGTGGGGTCGATTTGCACCTCGGCCTCGAATGTGAAGGGGGTATTGGGCACCGCGCAACGCAGCCCCTGCGGGGTGAGTGTGGGGGTAATTGCATCCCCATTAATTTTCGCCGCGATCAACTGCAGATTTTCGCCATGCAAAAAGAAATCATCATCCGTGGCATCCGGATTGGGGCGAAATTGAATTTTCGACAAAACCCGCGTTTTTGCCCCATCCAGAATGAAATCCAACGCCACATGATCAACCAGATAATTTGGCACCGCGTAGTCATGCAAATATTGCACAGTGTTTGGTGCAGCTGCGGTTCCGTCTTTCATCGTGGCGTCCTTTAATTCGGGGGCTGTCTTGCGCAAGGCGCAAAGCGTTTTACGTAATAGTGAAAACGTAAGGTTCAGCGCCCGAAATGAAAAGGGGACATCGCCGGTGGCACATAAAAAAACAAACCTACCCCGTAAAATTTGCCAAACCTGTGGGCGTCCATTTGATTGGCGAAAAAAATGGGCGCGTGTTTGGGATGAAGTCAAGTATTGTTCAGATAGATGCCGAAACCAACGTCGATTATCAGGAAAAAATTGAAACTGAATGGGGTAAAATTGGTAAATTAATCTTACCAACTTATTGCCTGTTTGTTTGTGATGCCCTAGATTAGTGTTAAATGCCTGTATGAAAGGATACTGTAATGACGGCCCGTATAACCAAAGAAAGCCTGTCGGTTGATCCAATATTTGCCGATTTCATCGAAACAGAGGCACTGGCCGGCCTGCCCGTTAGCGCGGCGCAGTATTGGAAGGCACTGGATAATCTTGTCCACGAATTAGGTCCGAAAAATGCAGCATTGTTGCAAAAACGGGCGGATCTGCAAACGCAGATTGATGACTGGCACAAAGCCCGCGCAGGGCAGCCCATCGATGCGGGTGATTATCAATCATTTTTGCAGGATATTGGGTATTTGGTCCCAGAAGGGCCTGATTTCAGCATTGACACCGAAAACACCGATCCAGAAATTGCCCGCATCGCAGGGCCGCAGTTGGTGGTGCCAATCACCAATGCGCGCTTTGCGCTGAATGCGGCGAATGCGCGGTGGGGATCACTGTATGATGCCTATTACGGGACCGATGCGTTGGGGGATTTACCGCAGGGCGGTGGGTATGATGCGGCCCGCGGTGCCCGCGTGATTGCTGCGGCGAAGGCGCATTTGGATCAGGCGGTTCCGTTGTCAGGGGCCAATTGGGCAGATGTAACGGGTGTGTCGGTTGCAGATGGTGCCTTGTCAATTCAGGCGGGGGATCGCGCGCTTTCTTTGGTCGATCCTGCGCAATTCATCGGATCCCGTACAACCCCGCAAGAGGTGATTTTTGCCAAAAACGGTCTGCATATTCGCATTGTGATCAACCCTGAAACACCCATTGGGGCCGCAGATCCCGCAGGTATCAGCGATGTTTGGCTGGAATCTGCGCTGTCGACCATCATGGATTGCGAAGACAGTGTGGCTTGTGTTGATGGGCCGGATAAGGCACTGGCCTATCGCAATTGGTTGGGCCTGATGAAGGGCGATCTGGTTGAAGAGGTCAGCAAAGCGGGCAAAACCTTCACCCGCAAACTAGCCGATGATATCGAATTCACCCGCCCTGATGGAACGGCATCGGTTCTGAAGGGCCGGTCACTGATGTTGGTGCGCAATGTCGGTCATTTGATGACGACCCCCGCTGTGCTGGACAAAAGCGGGCAAGAGATTGGCGAGGGGCTTTTGGATGCGCTGACCACGGTGGCGATCGCTATGCACGATCAGGGCCGCAATTCGGCGCATGGATCGGTTTATGTGGTGAAACCCAAAATGCATGGCCCTGAAGAGGTCGCATTTGCAGATGAAATCTTCACTCAGGTCGAGGCGGCCTTGGGTCTGCCCAAAAACACCGTCAAGCTGGGCATCATGGATGAAGAGCGCCGCACCAGCGCCAATCTCAAGGAATGCATCCGCGCTGCCAAATCGCGTGTGGCCTTCATCAATACGGGCTTTTTGGACCGCACGGGGGATGAGATTCATACATCGATGGAGGCAGGCCCAATGCTGCGCAAGGGCGATATGAAAAATGCGCCTTGGATTGCATCTTACGAGGATCGCAACGTGGACATCGGGCTGGCCTGCGGTCTGCAGGGCCGCGCGCAGATCGGTAAGGGCATGTGGGCCATGCCGGATCGTATGGCGGATATGTTGGTGGCGAAAATTGGCCATCCGAAATCGGGCGCAAATTGCGCGTGGGTTCCATCCCCAACCGCGGCCGTTTTGCACGCGACGCATTACCATTTGGTGGATGTTATCGCCCGTCAGGCGCAGCTTCAGGCCGGTGGCCCGCGTGGCAGCTTGCATGATCTGTTAACCATTCCAACGCTGGATGGTCAGAACCTGTCGGCCGAGGATATTCAGGCCGAGGTTGAAAATAACGCTCAGGGCATTCTGGGATATGTCGTGCGTTGGGTGGACCAAGGGGTCGGCTGTTCCAAAGTGCCGGATATTCACAACGTTGGATTGATGGAAGATCGGGCCACCTGCCGCATCAGCAGTCAGGCATTGGCGAATTGGTTGCACCACGGTGTTGTCAGCCGCGATGCGGTCATGGCTGCCATGCGCAAAATGGCCGCTGTGGTGGATGGGCAAAACGCAGGTGATCCCGCCTATACCCCCATGGCGCCGGGGTTTGATGGCCCAGCCTTTATGGCGGCATGCGATCTGGTATTTGATGGCTGCGCACAGCCATCGGGGTATACCGAACCTGTTCTGCACCGCCGCCGGATCGAGGCAAAAGCATAAAGCATCTGATAAAAACGCCCACACTGAATAACATCAGCGTGGGCGTTTTTGTATTTAAGATAGTATCTTAATGACAAAACCTAAAGTAATCAAAAATCGCTCAGGCTTTTGCTGTTCTTATCGGCAACAACTGTGATGCGGTCATATCCATCCAATTCGGACAGCGACAGGTGGTGCAGGAATGTAATCCGTGTGCTCTGTGCGGCGGACTGTGTCTGAACGGCCTGCGCTTGCAGGACAAGGGTTCGATCGGCATCGGATTGCGCAATAATCAGGCGCGGATCAAAGCTGCCTGATGCGGCATCCACGGTGATACGTAAAATAATACCTGTGCTGCTGCGTTCGGCGCTTAACCCGTGAATGCGGGTGACATTGCTGCCGGCATAAACAGGTGCATCGCTTTTGCTGCTGAACAGGCCCGATGACGCCGTTTCGGCCGGCAGTAATGGGTTTTCGATGGGTTTATCGGCCTTTTGGGGCAACAGGCTGCAACCGGCCAATAAAACTGCGGATAAACCGATTGCAGAAAAACGCGTCATTGGACTCTCCGGTCAGATACAAATTTAACTATACTTACCCCAATCAATTCGGGGGTGCAAAGCTGATTTTCAAACCCTGTTATTGAATTCCACGAAGCGCTTCGCTACCTATGGCGAAACACACACCATGGGGTCCAGTATGGCGCAACCAGCCTTTGAAGACATTGTCGATGACTTTGAATTTCTTGATGATTGGGAGGATCGCTATCGCATGGTGATCGAAATGGGCAAGGCCATGGCAGCCCTTGATGACGCGTTAAAGGTGCCGGCGACCAAAGTGGATGGCTGCGCCAGTCAGGTCTGGCTTCATCCCATGATTGACGGCGGCATATTTCGGTTTGATGGGGACAGTGATGCGGTGATCGTGCGTGGTCTGATCGCGGTGCTGCGCGCGCTTTATAACGATCTTCCGGTTGATCGGGTGGCGCAGGTGGACGCTTGGGCGGAGCTCAGCCGTTTGGGGCTGCAGGACCATCTGTCGGCCCAGCGATCGAACGGTGTGCGGGCGATGATTGACCGTATTCAAACAACCGCTGCAGCCGCCTGAACGGGCGGCGCAAATTGCGCCGCCTTGTTTTATTACGAACGGCTGCGTTTTTCGAACCGGGGCAGCATGGCGGAAAAATCCATGCCGCGGCCATCTTCATTTTCAACAAATTGTTGATAAAGGGCGTGGGCCATTTGCCCCATCGGCGTATCCGCATCCGCGCCTTCCGCGGCCATCTGCGACAGGCCCAGATCCTTCAGCATCAATTCCGCGGCAAAGCCGGGTTTGTAATCATTATCCGCGGGGCTGGCAGGGCCAACACCAGGGGCCGGGCAATAGGCGTTCATCGTCCAGCTGTACCCTGATGAGGTCGAAACCACATCAAACATCGATTGACGATCCAGGCCCAGCTTATCCGCCAAGGCAAAGGCCTCACAGGTGGCAATCATCGTGACGCCCAAGATCATGTTATTGCAGATTTTT
>JALQTR010000192.1 GCA_023260835.1 Paracoccaceae bacterium | reverse complement strand
ATGCCACCGTGTTGGATCTGACCGAACCCATGCTGATCGAGGGGCGCAAACGCGCCGAGGCCGAGGCCCTGTCCAGCAGTTTGGATTGGGTCGTGGGTGATGCCATGGCGCTGCCCTTTGCCGATAACACATTTGATGTCTACACCATTTCCTTTGGCATTCGTAACGTCACCCGCCCCGCCGAAGCCCTGGCCGAGGCATACCGCGTTTTGCGCCCCGGCGGGCGGCTGATGGTTCTGGAATTCAGCCATATCCCCGTACCGGGGGCGCAATGGGCCTATGACAAATATTCCTTCAATGTGATCCCCAAAATGGGGGAATTGATTGCGGGCGATCGCGATAGTTACCAATATCTGGTCGAATCCATTCGCCGTTTCCCCGACCAAGAGACATTCTTGCAGATGATCAAAACCGCCGGGTTCGAAAATGCGAAATATCGCAACCTCAGCCTTGGGATTGCGGCGCTGCATTCTGGCTGGAAGGTATAGGGCGATGCGCGGACCTCATAATTTCTGGCGCTTGCTGCGCACGGGTGCAACGCTGGAACGCACTGGCGCGATGCGGGTGATTTTGCGTGCCATGGATGCGCCACGCCCCCTGAAAATTGTGGCGCGCGGGGTGATGTGGCCGATCAAATGGCTGGGGATCAAGGGTGATCCCACGATGCCGCCTGCCCCGCGGGCGCTGTCGGCCCTGGGTCCGGCCTATATTAAATTTGGGCAAATCCTGTCGACCCGCCCCGATGTGGTGGGGCCAGAACTGGCCGCGCAGCTGCGGGTGTTGCAGGATAAATTACCCCCCTTTCCGCTGGCGCAGGCCAAACGCATCATCGCATCTGAATTGGGCATTGCCGCAGATACCGCGTTTGAGGATATTTCTGAACCCGTCGCCGCCGCGTCCATCGCGCAGGTTCACAAAGCCCGCCTTGCCAGCACCGGCGAGGCCGTGGCGATCAAAGTGCTGCGCCCCGGGATCGAACGCGCCTTTCGCAAAGATATCGACGCCTTCTATCTGGCCGCCAGCGTGATCGAGGCCCTGTCCCCCGGATCACGCCGACTGCGCCCGATGGATGTGGTTGCCCATTTCGAAGGCGTCGTGATGGGCGAATTGGATCTGCGCATCGAAAGCGCCAGCGCATCGGAATTTGCCGACAACACCAAAGCCGATGCTGGCTTCACCGTGCCTGCGATCAAATGGGATTTATCAGCCCGTCGCGTCATGACCATGGGCTGGATCGAAGGCGCGCCCTTGGGCGATAATGACGCGCTGCTGGCGGCGGGGCATAACCTGCCCGATCTGGGCACAAGGGTGCTGCGATTGTTCCTGTCACACGCGCTGCGCGATGGGTTTTTTCATGCAGATATGCATCAGGGCAATCTGAAAGTCACCGCCAATGGCGATATTGCCGCCTATGATTTTGGGATCATGGGGCAGATCGACGAATACACCCGCCGCGTCTATGCCGAGATCCTGTATGGCTTTATTCGCCGCGATTATATGCGCGTGGCCCAAGTGCATTTCGAAGCCGGATATGTCCCGCGGGACCGCGATGTGAATGAATTCGCCCGCGCCCTGCGCGCGGTGGGTGAACCGATTTTCGGCATGGATGCGGCGCATATATCCATGGGCCGGCTGCTGAATTACCTGTTCGAGGTCACCGAACGCTTTGGCATGGAAACGCGCACCGAATTGATCCTGCTGCAGCGCACCATGGTGGTGGTCGAGGGCGTGGCCCGGTCGCTGGATCCGCATATCAACATCTGGGATGTCGCCAAACCGATTGTCGAAGATTACATCAAACACAGCCTGGGCCCCCGCGCGCTGGTGCGCGACCTGGGCAAAACCGCCCGCGTGCTGGCGCGGTTTGCGCCCCTGCTGCCAGAACTCGCCGAAGACATGATCCAGCGCCGTAATGCAGACGCGCCAACCCCTGCACCACATAAATCCAAATTATTGCCAGTATTTGCTGCTGGGCTGATCTGTGGGGCTACCGCGCTCTGGGCGGTTTTGATGGCCTGATCCGGTTTTATTTGGCGGATGAACCGTCTGATAATTCATCAACCATCTGCCTGATCGCATCGCTGCGATCCCCATGTGCGGGATGGGATGACAACCAGTTTGGCAGCCCATCTGATTTGGGCAAGCTGTCAAAAAACTTGACCAGACCTGCGGGGTCAAACCCCGCGTCTTTGGCGATGCGCAGGCCCATCAAATCAGCCTCTGTTTCTTGGGCGCGGCTGTATGACAGGGCAAAAATCGCCTGCCCCTCCAGCAGAAGATCATCCAAGATGGGGCCAACATCCCCCGCCAATAGGGCCACCAATACATAACTGCCCAAGGACCGATACATTCGGTGCAGCCCATGATACTGGGTGACATGGATCAGCTCATGCGCCAAAACCCCAGACAAAACATTTTGATCTGGAAATTCATTGATCAATGCATCCGTGAAAACGATGGTGCCACCCGGCAGGGCAAAGGCATTTGGCCCAATGCCATCAACAGACCGAAACTGCAGATTAAACTGGTGTTTGTTCAAAACATCCGCCGGCATCACGGCCATGACCTGTTCAAAAACCTGCTGCATCTGGGCGCGTTTGGGATCTGGCAACTGGCTAGGGGACGCAAATGTTTGATCAATAACCGCCAAGGTGCCGTGATCGATCTGATCCAACACCTGTGGCGGCGTGACATAAATCGCGGCCGCAACCAATAGATCCAGCCCATACCGCCAAAGAAGAACAGCAAAGCCAATACAGGCGATCGTGAACGCAATTAAATGCGGTCCAAATTTTTCAAGCCGATGCAGACGTACCGCGAATGAGGGATGCTCCAACCGCGCCACGGCCGCATGATCCTCCGTCACAAATCGATCCCCATTTGGAAAGAGAATTTGACGCGGTGCCTGCCCCAATCGCGGCTCAAAAGCCAGATCAACGCAATCGCAGCGGATCAGCGTTACGCCATCACTGTTGGTCAGGGTCACCACATTGGCGTGGTGCTGCATCACGGCCAGCTGTTGCTGCGATGCGCCCTGCCGATACAGATGACCCGAGATTGGCTTCATAATTTACAGCGGCACGCCGATATCAAATCCTTCGATATCGGCATAAGCATCCCCAAGCGCCGACCCAGATTGAATTTGCCCCGCGACGAACCCATCCAAAGACCCATTAATCGTTGCGCTGGTGTGGTCCGTGATATATTGCACCAGACGCACCTGCGCCCATGGCAGCATCAGGCCCAAAGTGATCACCGACACACACAGATTAGACAGCACAATCCACGTATAAACCCAAGGATTGATTGTCGAATGCAGTTTATGACCCCCGTCAATTTCAACGGCGTTATAAAGCGCTAAATGCACGAATGCAGCGTATACAATCACCGCAGGCAGAAAAATGATGAAGGCCGCCAAATACCCAAAAGCAACCAATTTCAACACCGCCGCATCCCCGGGCTGTGGATCAAGTGGAATGGCTGACCCATTGAAGACCATCACAGCCACCACAGCGCCCGCAATAACCCAAAGCACTGCAAAACCGGCCGCTTTGTAAAACGGAGCGATCCCAATATCGACGCTGAAACCTGCCTGCCCCAAACGGTGATTGCCAATGACGAATCGTCGTCCAGCCCGATCTGCCAAAGGCATTGCCAAATAAAATGTGACTAACCCCAAAAGCGGATACAAAAGATAGGCCTTCACCGCCTCCCAATAGGTTCCCTGAAAATCAAACCGCACATTTGAAAAGGACGATTGGCGGGCATTAAACATCAAGGCGCGGATCATCAGCCATGGAAACACCGGAATAAACGCCAAAAGCAGCAAAAGACCCAAAGGCGGTATCGCTGTCATAAGAATTTGAAACACAATAAGCGCCGCAATCACAATCAGGCGGCCCTTTAAAATTTGCCAGCCGGTTGCGTGGTAATCAAAACTGCGCCCATCAAGATAGGTGTTTTGATAAAAATACTTCTTCGCCCGTACCTTAGCCCAGGCGGAATAAATCCCAAATGTCACGATCGACAAAAGAAGATTTACAATCCAAATCCCGAACCATTCGCCGGCCCGCCCCCGAAATTCAAACCCTGTCGGTGTTGATTGATCTGTCACTTGTCCCATCCTTACCGTTTATGAAGTCCAGCTTAGACGCGAAACGTAAAAAAGCAATACATATGCAGCCCCCGATATGGCGGGCAAAGAAAAAGCCCGCGGCGGGCGCGGGCTTTGGGGATTTTAAAGTTTGCGTTCGATCTCTTCGCGTTCGAAAATTTCGATCACATCGTTTGGTCGGATATCATCGTAATTTTCAAAGGCCATGCCGCATTCTTGGCCGGATTGAACCTCGGCCACTTCGTCCTTGAAGCGCTTCAGCGTTTTCAGCGTGCCTTCGTGGATCACCACGTTGTCGCGCAGCAGGCGCACACCGGCAGACCGGCGCGCCACGCCTTCGGTGACCAAACAGCCGGCAACCTTGCCAACGTTCGATACCTTAAACACCTCTTTAATCTGGGCATACCCAATGAAGTTTTCGCGGATTTCAGCAGACAACAGGCCGCTGGCGGCGGCGCGGACATCATCAACCAGATCATAGATCACGCTGTAATAGCGGATTTCCACACCTTTTTGGTTGGCGGCATTGCGCGCGGGCGCATTTGCGCGCACGTTAAAGCCAATAACCGGCGCACCTGATGCTTCGGCAAGGCCCACATCAGTTTCGGTGATGGCTCCAACGCCTGAATGCAGAACGCGCACGCGGACCTCATCATTGCCG
>JALQTR010000175.1 GCA_023260835.1 Paracoccaceae bacterium | reverse complement strand
GTCGCAACGGGGCACTGGACAGTGGCGCAAGGCCCGTTAATCTGGCGCAAACGAAAAGAGGTGCAAAATGTCGCTTGATCAAACCCTGTCGCGTGTTGATGAAACCCTTGATGCCGCTGTTGCGCGGCTGTGTGATTTGCTGCGCATTCCATCAATCTCCACGGATCCGGCATTTGCAAATGACTGCAAGGCCGCTGCGGATTGGTTGGTTCAGGACCTGCAATCGCTGGGCGCTGATGCGCGCGCCATTGAAACCCCAGGTCATCCAATGGTCGTTGGGCATATGGATGGCCCAAGCGGCAGCCCGCATCTGTTGTTTTATGGCCATTATGATGTGCAACCGGTTGATCCGCTGAATTTATGGGACGCGGATCCGTTTGATCCGCAAATCATTGGCAGCGGCGAGGATCGCATCATCCGCGCCCGCGGCGCCGCCGATGACAAGGGGCAGCTGATGACCTTTGTCGAAGCCTGCCGCGCCTGGATTGCCCAAAACGGTGCCCTGCCGTGCAAAATCACCTTTATGTTTGAAGGCGAAGAGGAAAGCGGATCACCGTCCCTTCAGCCCTTTATGCGAGATTTCGCGGACGAGCTGCGCGCCGATATCGCCCTGATCTGCGACACAGGGCTTTACGATCATGACACCCCTGCCATCACCACCATGCTGCGCGGGCTTGTATCCGAAGAAATCACCATTCATGCCGCCAATAAAGACCTGCATTCGGGCCTATTTGGGGGCTTGGCGATGAACCCCATTCGGGTGCTGACACAAATTTTGGCAGATCTGCATGATGATCAGGGGCGCGTAACCCTGCCGGGGTTTTATGATGGCATTCCAGACTTGCCCGCAGATCAACGTGCAGCTTGGGATGCGCTGAATTTCGACGCAGGCGCGTTCTTGGGTGCGGTTGGGCTGTCCCAACCAGCAGGCGAAGCTGGGCGATTGCCGTTGGAAATGCTGTGGTCGCGCCCAACCTGTGATGTCAATGGTGTTTGGGGCGGCTACACAGGTGCCGGATTCAAAACGGTCCTGCCCGCCGAAGCCCATGCCAAGGTCAGTTTTCGTTTGGTCGATGGACAAGACCCCGATCAGGTCCACCAAGCGTTCATGGACCACGTAACATCGCGCCTGCCCTCCGATTGCCGCGTGGAATTTGGCAAAAGCAAGGGCAGCCCAGCCTGTGTAATGCAAACATCCGATCCAAAATTTGATGCGGCGCGCGCCGCGCTCAGCGCGGAATGGCCAAAGCCAGCGCAATATATTGGCATTGGTGGATCGATCCCAATTGCCGGCTATTTCAAAACAATCCTTGATATGGATGCGATGCTGATCGGCTTTGGCAAAGAAGATGACCAGATCCATTCCCCCAATGAAAAATACGATCTGCGCAGTTTTCATAAGGGCATCCGCAGCTGGGTCCGGATCTTGGATGCGCTGTCAGGCGGATCAAAATAATGATTTCTGGGTTCACTCAGCTTTCCGTGGAAATTGATGGAAACCGCGTCTTTTATCAAACAGCGGGCGATGGCGCGCCGGTTTTGATGCTGCATGGGTTTCCACAAAATTCCGATATGTGGATGCAGGCCGCACCGATTTTATCCGCTGATTATCAGATCATCTGCCCCGATCTGCGCGGATATGGCCAAAGCGGCAAACCCACCGGAATCGATGCCTACAGCTTTCGCGCCATGGCGGCGGAATTGGTGGGGTTGATGGATCACTTGGGGCATGATCATTTTCACGTGATCGGCCATGACCGCGGCGCGCGCACTGGGCATCGAATGGCGCTGGATCACCCTGCGCGGCTGCTCAGCCTGTGCCTGATGGACATCATCCCAACCCACACCCTGCTGCGCGATCTGCGCGCAGAAGTGGCAGATGCCTATTACCATTGGTTCTTTTTGGCACAAAACCCACCCATGCCGGAAACCCTGATTGGGGCCGCCACCGACACATATTACGAAAGCTGCCTGGGGGGCTGGGGCGGTGCTGGTTTAGGGCAGTTCGATGCAGCACAATTGGCATCTTACCGCGCCAGCTGGCAAGATCCAGCGGTGATCGAAGGAATGTGCAATGATTATCGCGCTGCGCTGAAAATCGATGTTGAACACGATGCAGCGGATTTGGACGCGCGTGTCACCTGCCCCACAATGATCCTATATGGGGCCAACGGAAAGATGGCGCAGTTTTTCGATGTCCCCAAAACCTGGGCCGACAAATGCGAAAATATGCAATCGGCGGCCATTGCTGGCGGGCATTTTTTCATCGACACAAACCCCAAAGACACAACCGCCGCTTTGCAGGGTTGGCTGAGACAGCAAAATCCAAATTGAAACTGCGTTGGGGTCAATCACCCCACAATGCCTGCGGCCTCGCCCATTTGTTCATGGTAATCGCGCAATCGTTCAAGCGCGATGCGCAAAACCAATTTTCCGGATCGGGCGGGCCAGCCAAGCTCTTTTTCGGTTTGCGCAAGCCCCTGCAACTGACAGCAACAGCGCAGCACGATGGCCCCCAAATCCGGACCCAAATGCGCCAATGCGCCCTGTAATCGCTGCAAACTGCGCCTTTGCGCAACGCCAATCGCTCTGGCCCGTTGCACATCATCCAGGCTGAAAAAATCGGTCTGATTCAGGCGGGCCAATTCATAATCTTCCTGAACCCGTTCAGCCGTTACCAATAATTCAGTGGGCAAAAACACATCCCCATCCACCCCGCGGCGGCGCGCCAAAAGGGCGGCAGGTGATTCCGGCGCGCCATACCGCCAAGGGCGCTGATCCTCTGCCTGATCATCGCGGCCCGCAAACCCTGCTTGCCCTTCGGCAAACCCCTTTGGGGCGGGATGTTTATCCAGCGTGATTCGACCCAAGTCTGACAAACGATAGCGCGCAACCTTGCGCAAGCGTTCCCCCTTGATCCAGTGGCGCATCGCCAAATTCTGCGCAACCACCGCATCAACAGACCCCAATTGCACGGTTTTTCCATCCAAGCCTTCGCGCAACAATACGGCACGGGACATATCATGCCCCGCAACCAAAACGGTTCCCATTACAGCCATTTTGCGCATCACCGGCAGCAGATCATGGGTTTTCATGGTCAGCCCATCCCCCGCCTCCAACCGACGCAATGCCGCATCAATCAAGGGATCATCACGCAGACCTTCGATTTTGCGCACCTGACGCGAAATGGTCGACGGGTGAACATCATTTCCGCGCGCCAACGCACGAATGGATCGCCCCTGAACTGTGTGCTGAAGGTAATGAATAACGGGCTTCGGCAGCCAATCTGGCAGCGGCAAAGCATACTCGTTTAAATTGTTTTTACCAAATGTCATCGCAATCTCCGTTTGGGGGCTTCCCCACAAAAAACAAATGGCGGTTAACCCTTGAGCGAAGATTTGACGTTAAATCCTAAACATATCTGAACACTACGCGCGGAATAAAAACTTATGCGCAACACCGGATTTGGGCATGCCAAAGTAAACAAAAAACAACTTTGGGTAATACCATGACCTATATCACAGACCATATTCAATCCATGCGGCGGCCAAAACTTCTGCTTCAGGCCGTGGCGATGACATTAGAAACCAGTGACGCGGATCAACTGACGGCGCAGGTGCTGGGCGAGACAAACCCCACCTGCGCCAAGGCCCGTCTTGATTTGCTGATGATGCTGGAAAACCGGCAAGAGGCCGCACGCAAAGCCAATGCAGGCTACAGCGCGCAGCGTCATATCATGCTGCTTTGTGCACTACTGAACGAGGCAAAGGCCGCACAAAGCCGCAAACCTGTGTTCAAATTGGTGTCATAAAATAAAAACGCCCACCCAATGGGCAGGCGTTTTTGATTAGACTGTCAGACAGATCTTTAGGTAAAGCTGTCCGGCATGGATGCCTTTTTCTGCGCCACATAAGCGGCCAAGGCTTCGGCTGTGGCTGGATCCATCGCAGGGGCAACATAGGATGCCATCATACGCTCAATGCGGTCAGCGGCCAGCTGCATGCTGTCACGTGCGCCTTCCTCATCCCAGGTTTCAAAGGGTTTATAATCCAGCACTTCGGTGCGCCAGAAGCTGTCTTTGAAATTCCGCTGGGTATGGCCGCACCCCAAGTAATGCCCGCCGGGGCCAACCTCGGCAATGGCGTCCATGGCTTGGGCTTCGGTGTCATAGGCAACGCCTTTGGCCAGATGGTGCAAAACGCCCAGCTGATCCGCATCCAACACGAATTTTTCAAAGCTGGACACCAGACCGCCTTCCAGCCAGCCGCAAGAATGCAGCATGAAGTTCACACCGCCCAGCAGGGCCGCATTATGCGTATGCGCGGTTTCATAGGCCGCCTGCGCATCAGGCAATTTCGATCCGCACAAACCACCGCCCGAGCGGAAGGGCAGGCCCAAACGGCGTGCCAGCTGGCCCGCGCCATACAGAATGTGGCTGGCTTCGGGCGTGCCAAAAGTGGGCGCGCCCGAGTTCATATCGATCGAGGTCACAAAGGCGCCAAAGATTACCGGCGCACCGGGGCGGATCAGCTGCGAATAGGCGATCCCAGCCAGCACTTCGGCCAGAACTTGGGTCAACGTACCAGCAACCGATACAGGCGCCATCGCACCACCCACGATAAAGGGCGAAATGATGCAGGCCTGATTGTTCTTGGCATAGACTTCCAACGCACCCATCATCACATCATCAAATGTCATCGGTGAGTTCACGTTGAT
>JALQTR010000219.1 GCA_023260835.1 Paracoccaceae bacterium | reverse complement strand
CGCATAAAACTGCGTCGCGGTGAAGGACCCGTTCACCATATAGCTTTCCAGTTTTGTCATGTTCACCCCATTGGTGGCAAACCCGCCCATCGCCTTATAAAGCGCGGCAGGGATGTTGCGCACCTGAAAGACAAATGTGGTGATCATGCCCGTATCGCCGCGGCGGGTGAAATCGGCCGCGCGCGACATGACCAAAAACCGCGTGGTGTTATGCCCATGGTCTTCGATATCGCTGGCCAATATCTCTAACCCATAGGCTTGGGCGGCCAAGGCGCTGGCCAAGACCGCCTCGCCGGGGCGGGGGTTTGCGGCCAATTCGGCGGCTGCGCCTGCGCTGTCGGCGGCGGCTTCGGCGCGAATGCCATGGGCGGATAGAAAGGCCTGCGCCTGGGGCAGCAGGACCAGATGCGCGCGCACTTTTTTCACATCCTCCAGACGCGTTCCTTTGGGGGCCATCAGGCAGATTTGCACGCGGGTGAACACCTCATCCACGATATGCAGGCCAGAATCGGGCAGCAGCCGATGCGCATCGGCGACCCGGCCATAGGTGGAATTTTCAACAGGCAGCATGGCCAAATCCGCCCGACCCGTACGCACATGATCAACAATTTCTTCGAATGTGTCACAGGGCAAAACCTGCATATCGGGGCGCGCTGTTTGGCACGCTTCGTGGCTGTAGGCCCCAAGCGCGCCCTGAAAAGCGATCAGATTTGTCATTTTTTGGCCTTTCTTAAGCGATTTTTCCCATTTAGGGCCTTTTGCCGCGCTAACTACACCTTGCGTCCCCCTATGGGAAGCGGGTAGTAACAGCGCAAGAAAACTCTATTTGGATGGATAGGCCATGTTTGACACGATGACTTTCACCAAAATCCTGGGCGCCGTTTGTGGCGCGCTGTTGATTTTCCTTATGGGCAATTGGGCCGCGGAAACTTTGTACCATGTGGGCGCTTCGGGCCATGGGGATGAAGAGGGCCATCAGATGGGCTATGTCATCGAAACCGGCGCCACCGAATCAGCCGAAGCTGAAGAGGCAGAGGTTGACGTGGCTGCCCTGATCGCCGCAGCTGATGCTGGCAAAGGCGAAAAAGTATTCAGCAAATGCAAAGCCTGCCATAAATTGGATGATGGCGCCAATGGCACTGGCCCGCACCTGTTTGGTGTTGTGAACCGCGCCGTGGATTCGGTTGCTGGATTTGGTTATTCTGGTGCATTAGAAGCCGTTGCCGAGGTTTGGGATTACGAACACCTGTTCGGCTTTTTGGAAAACCCCAAAAAATACGCGCCCGGCACGAAAATGGGTTTTGCTGGCCTGAAAAAGCCAGAAGATCGCGCCAACCTGATTGCCTATCTTGAAACGATCAAGTGATCCTGGGCGATACGCAACAATCTGATCAAAAGGCCGCGAGAGTTTCGCGGCCTTTTTCATTTGCCCATACTGCCCATGCGGTTTTCTGATCAATTCTGCGCGATGGGCGTTGATCCGGCGCGCGCAGCTGCCTAGATTCAGAAGAAACGAAAAACGGGGGATGCGATGCGGCGATATGTGCAAATTTTGGCTCTGGCCCTGCTGGGGTTGATCGCGCAGGGGCCAGCGATGGCGCAGGATGTCATCAAGGCCCATGGGATTTCCACCTTTGGCGCATTGAAATACCCAGCTGATTTTCCGCATTTCGATTACGTGAACCCAGACGCCCCCAAAGGCGGCACATTCAGCACCTGGGCCTTTGGCAGCTTTGACAGCATGACCCCCTATATCCTGAAGGGTAATGCCGCGGCCCTGTCGACGATCCTGTATGATACGTTGATGACAGGAAATTTGGATGAACCCGATGCCATGTATGGGCTGCTGGCCGAATCGGTGGAATATCCCCCATCGCGTGAATGGGCGATTTTTCATTTGCGCCCGCAGGCGCGGTTTGCCGATGGCACCCCGGTTCGGGCATCCGATGTGGTGTTCAGCTTTTATGCCCTGCGCGATCAGGGCGCGCCGGCCTTTAAGGTGGCGTTTCGTGATTTTCAAACCGTCGAGGCGTTGGATGAAACACGGGTGAAATTCACCTTTAACCCTGATGGCCCGCTGCGCGAATTGATCCTGACGGCGGCGGGGCTGCCGGTATTGTCGGCGGCCTATTACGAAACGCGGGATTTTGCCGAAAGCACGATCGAGGCGCCCTTGGGATCAGGCCCCTATGCGCTGGGGGATATTCGCCCGGGGCAGACCGTGACCTATCAGCGGCGGGATGATTATTGGGGCAAGGATTTGCCGGTTAATCGTGGGCAGAATAATTTTGATCAAATCAAAATCGAATATTTCGCCGATTACACCACCGCGTTTGAGGCCTTCAAGGGCGGCGCCTATACCTTCCGTGAGGAGTTCATGTCCAAAATCTGGGCCACGGGATATGATTTTCCGGCCATTCAGGATGGGCGCATCATCCGTGAAACGCTGGCCGATGGGCGGCCGGCAGGCACACAGGGGTTATTTTTCAACCTGCGGCGTGAAAAATTCGCTGATCCGCAAGTGCGCGAAGCCATCGCCATGGCGTTTAATTTCGAATGGTCGAACCAAAGCCTGTTTCACGGGCTTTATGCCCGCACCGACAGCTTTTGGGAAAACGCCGCCGATTTGCAGGCCAATGGCCCGCTTCCGGCCGATGAGGCTGCCTTGCTGGAACCCCTGCGCGATCAGCTGCCCGCATCGGTGTTTGATGATCCGGCGGTGACCCCGCCCATCGCGGATGCGGATAATCTGGCGGATCGGCGGTTGCTGCGGCGGGCCTCGCGCCTTCTGACGGCGGCGGGCTGGGATGTGGGCGATGATGGCCTGCGCCGCAATGCGGATGGTGATGTGCTGTCCATCCGGATTTTGAACGATTCGCCCGGGTTTGATCGCATTTTCAACCCTTATGTTGATAACCTCAAACGCCTGGGCATTGATGCGGCTGTCACGCGGGTGGAAGCGGCCCAAGCGCAAGAGCGGGAAAAAGAATTTGATTTTGACATGGTCACATCGCGCTATTCCATGTCGCTGACGCCCGGCGAAGAGCTGCACCAGATTTTTGGATCGCGCGCCGCCAATGTGCCGGGCAGCCGCAATTTGGCAGGGCTTGCCAATCCGGCGGTCGATCGGTTGATCGAAATCATCACATCGGCGCAAACGCGTGATGAATTGAACGTGGCTGTGCGGGCGCTGGATCGGGTGCTGCGCGCATTGCATATTTGGGTGCCGCAGTGGTACAAAGGTGTTCATAACATTGCCTACCGCGATATTTACGCCCGCCCCTATGGCGACACCCCGCCACCAAAGGGCATGGGCGAGTTGTCGATCTGGTGGCTGGACCCCGCCAAAGCCGCCGCCGCGGCGCAGTAACGACAGGACATCCCAATGGCCGCCTATATCCTGCGCCGATTGTTGCTGATTATCCCCACATTGTTTGGGATCATGGTGATCAATTTTGCGCTGGTGCAGTTTGTGCCAGGTGGCCCTGTGGAGCAGATTTTGGCGCAGATCGAAGGGCAGGGTGATGCCTTCGCCGGCATTTCCGACGGGGGTGGCGAAGCGGCTGGTGCCAGCGCAGGCAATGATGCCTATGCTGGCGCACGTGGCTTGCCCCCTGATTACATCGCCGAATTAGAGGCGCAATTTGGCTTCGACAAACCCCCGGTCGAGCGGTTCTTTGCCATGATCTGGAATTACATGCGGCTGGATTTCGGCAGCAGCTATTTCGCGTCGAAATCAGTGCTGGAATTGGTGCTGGAAAAAATGCCTGTATCGATCAGTTTGGGCCTGTGGTCGACGCTGATCGCCTATGCCGTGTCGATCCCTTTGGGCATTCGCAAGGCGGTGCATGACGGATCGGCCTTTGATACCTGGTCCAGTGGCGTCATCATTGTCGCCTATGCCATCCCGGGGTTTTTGTTTGCAATCCTGCTGCTGGTTCTTTTTGCAGGTGGCAGTTATTGGCAGATTTTCCCGCAGCGGGGGCTGGTGTCGGAAAATTGGGATATGCTGTCTTGGCCCGCGCGCATTGCCGATTATTTTTGGCACATCGCGCTGCCGGTAACAGCATCGACCATTTCGGCCTTTGCCACGCTGACCTTGCTGACCAAAAACAGCTTCTTGGATGAGATTAAGAAACAATATGTCATCACCGCCCGCGCCAAAGGGCTGACCGAGGGCCGTGTGCTTTATGGTCATATTTTCCGCAATGCGATGCTGATCGTGATTGCGGGCTTTCCGGCGGTGTTTATTGGGGTGTTCTTTACCGGATCGCTGATTATCGAAACAATCTTTTCGCTGGATGGTTTGGGCCGTTTGGGGTTCGAGGCGGCGGTGAAACGCGACTATCCGGTGGTGTTTGGCACATTGTTCATCTTCGGCCTGATTGGGCTGATCGCCGGGATTCTGAGCGATTTGATGTATGTGCTGGTTGATCCGCGCATCGATTTTGAAAAGCGCGAGGGGTAACGCATATGGCCCTATCCCCCATTAACCGCCGCCGCTGGGCCAATTTTAAACGCAACCGCCGCGCCTTTTATGCGCTGTGGTTGTTCCTGGCCTGTTTCACCCTGACCGCCTTTGCCGAATTCATCGCCAATGACAAACCGATCTTGGTGAAATACCGCGGTGATTATTACATGCCGGTGTTTCGCTTTTACCCCGAAACTACGTTTGGCGGGGAATTTCGTACCGAAGCGGTCTATGCCGATATCGAGGTCCAATGCCTGATTGCATCAGGCGGGCTGGACATCTGCTTTGACGATCCCGAGGGCGTTATGGCCGACGCACATACGGGCATGGTGGATGGCACGCCGGTGCAGGCGGGTTGGGCGATTTGGCCGCCCATTCCCTATTCCTATGACACGCCGGTGGATCGCCCGGGCGCCGCGCCATTGCCGCCGGGTGGGCAGAACCTGCTGGGCACTGATGATACCAAACGCGATGTTCTGGCGCGGGTGATTTATGGGTTCCGCCTGTCGATTATGTTCACGTTGATTGTCACCACGCTGGCTTCGATCATGGGGATTGTTGCGGGCGCGCTGCAGGGTTTTTTTGGCGGTTGGTTGGACCTGATTTTCCAGCGCGTGATTGAAATTTGGTCCGCCACCCCGTCGATTTATGTCATCATCATCCTATTTGCCGTTCTGGGGCGCAGCTTTTGGCTGCTTGTGGTACTGACAGTGCTGTTCAGCTGGACGGCGCTGGTGGGTGTGGTGCGCGCCGAATTTCTGCGCGCGCGGAATTTGGAATATGTGCGCGCGGCCCGCGCTCTGGGCGTTAGCAATTGGGTGATTATGTTTCGCCACATGCTGCCAAATGCGATGGTGGCCACGGTGACCATGCTGCCCTTTATCGTGACAGGCACCATTTCAACCTTGGCGGGACTTGATTTTCTGGGCTTTGGCCTGCCGTCATCCGCGCCGTCGCTGGGCGAGCTGACATTGCAGGCCAAACAGAACCTTCAGGCGCCTTGGCTGGCCTTTACCGCCTTCTTTGTCTTTGCCGCGATGCTGTCGATGTTGGTGTTTATTTTCGAAGGGGTGCGCGATGCGTTCGATCCCAGAAAGACGTTCCAATGACCGAATTGCGCGCTGAAAACCTAACAGTCAGTTTCACCCAAGACGGCCAAACCCGCGATGTGGTGCATGGGATTTCCTTTCATGTGGCACGCGGGGAAACTGTGGCATTAGTCGGTGAAAGCGGGTCGGGCAAATCGGTGTCTGCCCTGTCGACCCTGCGCCTGCTTGGCCCAGCGGCGCAGGTGACGGGGCGGGTGACATTGGGCGCGGATGATTTGCTGTCGGCGCCTGAAGGGCGCCTGCGCGCAGTGCGGGGCAATGATGTCAGCTTTATCTTCCAAGAACCGATGAGCTCATTAAACCCGCTGCATACCATCGAAAAACAACTGGGCGAGCAAATAGCCCTGCATCAGGGGCTGACCGGCGCCGCGGCGCGGGCACAGATTGTGGATTTGCTGACCAAAGTGGGGCTGCGCGATCCCGAGGACCGGTTGGGCGCCTATCCGCATCAGCTCTCAGGCGGGCAGCGCCAGCGGGTGATGATCGCCATGGCGCTAATCGCCGAGCCGAAACTGCTGATCTGCGACGAGCCCACCACGGCGCTG
>JALQTR010000203.1 GCA_023260835.1 Paracoccaceae bacterium | reverse complement strand
CGCAGTTGAACAGCGTGCGGCCATGGAAGCCGCCGGTGTCACTGGTGAGGTGGTGGAACTGACCGAGGAAGAGCGTGCGGCTGCACTGATCGAAGCGCGCGAAAACGCAGCGCCTATCGGAGCGGGTGTGGCGACGGTCTTCACGTTGCTGGCCCTCGTGTTGATCCTCGCGCGCGGCGTGTCGCCGTCGTCAAACCCGCTGCCTCTGATCGTCGGCGGGATTGGCGTTGTCCTGGCCTTCCTGTTCGACGTGGCGTTCATTTCGCTGCTGACCGGGGCAGGGGCCACGTTCCTGATCCTTGCGGTGCCCATGGCGCTGACGATGTACGGTGTCTGGATCGCGATGGGGCGCTTGGCGCAGAACGAACTTCTGCGTGTCGTCTTCCCGCCGCTGATCCTGATCGTGGCGGTGCTGGGGTCGATCCTTGGCGGGATCACCAACCCCACCCCGGCGGCCGCATTGGGCGCAGCGGGGTCCATCATGCTGGCCGCCTATCGCAAACTAACGGATGAGGATAAATCGCCTAAATTCATCCTCAACGGTACATTTGCCCTGGTCATTTTGCTGCTGCTTGGGATCAATTTCGATCTGCGGGTGAATGTGCAGGATGTGTCGGTTGAAAGCTGGATTGCCTTTATTGCGGCCAATATTGCCTATCTGGTGGCGCTGTTTGGCCTGCTGTATTCGGTGTGGGTCCTGTATCGCAGCGGGGTGATGACCCCGGTTGTGCGTGAAACGGCCAAAGTGACATCCATGGTTTTCACCATTTTGATCGGGTCGCAGTTGCTGAACCTTGTGGTGATTTCCTTTGGGGGCGAGCATTACATTCAGGATTTCCTCAAAAGCTTCGATAACGAAGTAAAGGTCTTCTTGATCGTGATGCTGGTGTTGTTCGTGCTGGGCTTTGTTCTGGATTTCCTGGAAATCATTTACATCGTGATCCCGATTGTTGGGCCTGTCATTTACGGCGGCACCTTTGATCCCAAATGGGTGACCATCATGATTGCGGTGAACCTGCAGACATCCTTCCTGACACCGCCCTTTGGCTTTGCGCTGTTTTATCTGCGCGGTGTGGCCCCCAAAGAGGTCACAACCAGCCACATCTACCGCGGGATTGTTCCGTTCGTGATCATTCAGGTGGTGGGTCTGGCAATCTTGTGGTTTGCGCCCTCGATTGTCACGATTGTGCCTGCGCTGATCCCGAATTGATCGCGGCCTGACTGAAACCTAAAAAAACGCCCGCCACACCAGCGGGCGTTTTTTATGGCGCCTATGCCCTTTGGCGAATCTCGCAAACCATGCTATTCTTATGGGTAAATATGGGGGCGATGATGCGCGGTTTGCGATGGATGATACGTTTGGCGGTTTTCGGCCTGGTTCTGGCCGGGGCCGCGCTGTGGTTGACCAAACCGCAAACCCTGCCGCAAGGGGCGCTTGAGGGGATGCAGGCGGATGTGCAAAACGGTGAAATTGTTTTCACCGCAGCGGGATGTGCATCCTGTCACAAGGCGCCGAAGGGCGAGCGTTTGATCCTGTCGGGTGGGCAGGCCTTTGCGTCGCCCTTTGGCACGTTTAATGCGCCCAACATATCATCACATCCGTCAGCGGGTATCGGCGATTGGGGTTTGACCGATTTCGCCAATGCACTGCGATATGGCACCAGCCCGGGGGGACAACATTATTACCCCGCCTTTCCCTATGACAGCTATACCCATATGACGGATCAGGATTTGGTGGATTTATGGGGGTATATTCAGACCTTGCCGGCCGATCCGGCCCCATCGCGCGCGCATGATCTGGGGTTTCCCTTTTCGATCCGCGCCGGATTGGGCCTGTGGAAGGCGCTGTATCTGCGCGATGATTGGGCGGGCCCTGCCGCGGCGGATGCCGATGCAGAT
>JALQTR010000162.1 GCA_023260835.1 Paracoccaceae bacterium | reverse complement strand
GAAAATGGACGCGCTGTCATCCATGGCCAATATCGCCGGCTATCGCGCAGTGATTGAAGCGGGCAATAATTTTGGCCGCTTCTTCACCGGTCAGGTGACAGCTGCGGGCAAGGTTCCACCAGCCAAAGTTTTGATTGTGGGTGCGGGTGTGGCCGGTTTGGCCGCCATCGGCACCGCAACATCGCTGGGTGCAATCACCTATGCGTTCGATGTGCGCCCCGAAGTGGCCGAACAGATCGAATCCATGGGCGCCGAATTTGTCTTCTTGGATTTTGAAGAATCGACCCAAGATGGCGCAGCCACGGGCGGTTATGCGGCCCCTTCTAGCCCTGAATTTCAGGCCAAACAGTTGGAAAAATTCCGCGAATTGGCCCCTGACATGGACATCATCATCACCACTGCGCTGATCCCCAACCGCCCTGCACCGCTGCTTTGGACCAAAGACATGGTCGAGGCGATGAAACCGGGGTCGGTCGTGGTTGATTTGGCCGCAGAACGCGGCGGCAACTGTGAATTGACCAAAGCGGATGAAAAGGTCGTGTCCGATAATGGCGTCACCATCATCGGCTATACCGATTTCCCCAGCCGCATGGCGGCGCAGGCCTCGACGCTCTATTCCACCAACATCCGCCATATGATGACCGATCTGACCCCCGAAAAGGACGGCCAGATCAATCATAATATGGAAGACGATGTGATCCGCGGTGCGACTGTGACCTTTGAGGGTGAGATCACCTTCCCGCCACCACCACCAAAAGTGCAGGCCATTGCCGCGCAACCCAAAAAAGAAGCGCCAAAGGAACTGAGCCCCGAAGAAAAGCGCGCCGCCGAAATCGCGGCCTTCAAGGCGCAGACCAAACAGCAGGCCACATTGTTGGCCGTTGGCGCAGCCATTTTATTGGGCCTTGGCGCCATCCCAGGGATGCCCGCCAGCTTTATGCAGCACTTTATCGTGTTCATTTTGGCGATCTTCATTGGTTTCCAAGTGATCTGGAATGTGGCGCATTCGCTGCACACGCCGCTGATGGCGGTGACCAATGCGATTTCGTCTATCATCATTTTGGGCGCGCTGATTCAAGTTGGGTCCAGCGGGATGATCATCACCGTTTTGGCCGCCTTGGGGATTTTCATGGCTGCTGTGAATATTTTCGGCGGCTTTCTTGTCACACGGCGTATGCTCGCCATGTTCCAAAAATCGTAAAGGAGCGAGACGATGGATTATGGTTTTACCATTGCAGCTTATGCCGTTGCAGGCGTTCTATTTATCCTCTCGCTGGGGGGCTTGTCCGGCCAAGAAAGCGCAAAACGCGCCGTTTGGTATGGGATTGTCGGCATGGCGCTGGCGGTTCTGGCCACGCTTATGGGGCCTGGGGCCGGTAATTGGCTAATCTCGATCGTGATGATCGCCTTGGGCGGTTTGGTTGGGCATCAGCTGGCCACCCGTGTGCAAATGACTCAAATGCCCGAATTGGTGGCAATCATGCATTCTCTGGTCGGTTTGGCCGCCGTTTTTGTGGGCTTTAACGCCGATTTCACCATTGCCAATCTGGGCATGCTGGATGGCACATTCGCCAAACTAGTTGCAAAGAAATCCGCGATCGAAATCACCATTTTGCAGGTTGAATTGGTTCTGGGCGTCTGGATCGGTGCGGTCACCTTCACCGGATCTGTGATTGCCTATGGCAAATTGTCGGGCAAGGTGAATTCTGCGGCGAAACAATTGCCCGGTGGGCATATCATCAACGCGACGGCCGCGGGCCTGTCTGTTGCTTTTGCCATTTGGTATTTCAATGGCGGCGGCCTGATTGCGCTGCTGGCGTTGACGGCTTTGGCGTTGTTTATCGGTTATCACCTGATCATGGGCATCGGCGGCGCCGATATGCCGGTAGTTGTGTCCATGCTGAACAGCTATTCTGGTTGGGCGGCTGCGGCGATCGGGTTCAGCCTGGGCAATGATCTGCTGATCGTTGTTGGTGCGCTGGTTGGCTCTTCAGGCGCGATCCTCAGCTATATCATGTGTAAGGCGATGAACCGCTCGTTCATTTCGGTCATTCTGGGCGGCTTTGGCGGCGCAGCGGGTCCGCAGATGGAGGTCGAGGGCGAACAGGTTGCCATCGACG
>JALQTR010000142.1 GCA_023260835.1 Paracoccaceae bacterium | reverse complement strand
CAATGTGATGTTCCTGACCACGGCCAACAGCTATAACATGCCAGGGCCGCTGCTGGACCGGATGGAGATCATCTCGCTTGCTGGCTACACCGAAGATGAAAAGCGCGAAATTGCCACGCGCCACCTGCTGCCAAAACAGATCAAGGATCATGCGCTGAAAAAAGGCGAATTCGATCTAGAGGATGCGGCACTGACGCAGGTCATCCAGCGCTATACCCGCGAGGCGGGCGTTCGTAATCTGGAACGCGAATTGGCGCGGCTGGCCCGCAAAGCCACCACCAAAATCGTCAAGGGCGAGGCCGCACAGGTTACCATTTCGCCTGACAATCTGTCTGATTTCCTGGGCGTGCCGAAATATCGTCACGGTCTGGCGGAAAAGGAAGATCAGGTCGGGGTTGTTACGGGGCTGGCCTATACCTCTGTCGGTGGTGAACTGTTGTCGATCGAGGCCTTGCGCTTGCCTGGCAAGGGCCGGATGAAGACCACCGGCAAGCTGGGGGATGTGATGAAGGAATCCATCGATGCGGCCTCTAGCTATGTGCGGTCCATCGCGCCGCAGATCGGGGTGAAGCCGCCGCAGTTTGAAAAATGGGACATTCACGTGCACGTGCCCGAAGGCGCCACGCCCAAAGACGGCCCATCGGCAGGTCTGGCCATGGTGACGTCGATTGTATCGGTCTTGACGGGCATTGCCGTTCGCAAGGACATCGCCATGACGGGCGAGGTGACACTGCGCGGGAATGCCTTGGCCATTGGCGGTTTGAAAGAAAAGCTGCTTGCGGCGCTGCGCGGCGGGATCAAAACAGTGCTGATCCCAGAAGAAAACGAAAAGGATCTGGCCGATATCCCTGATAACGTGAAAGAGGGGTTGAAGATCATCCCTGTCACCCATGTGCGCCAAGTGCTTGAGCACGCATTGGTGGCCGCGCCCGAAGCCGTCGAATGGGACGAAGCCGCCGAAGAAGCCGCCGCCGAAAAAATGCGCGCCGAAGCGGCATCGCCTTTGGCGCATTAATCCGCCGCCTGAGTGTGGCAAACGAAATACCCCCCCTGTTCAGGGGGGTATTTTTGTTTAAACAGGACGGTATTGGCGAGATGGCAAGGAACAAGTAATGCTGACGGATGCGCAGGTGGTTGGGTTTTTGGTGGCGGCTGTTTTGGTGACTCTGTCACCGGGGCCAGATAATTTATTGGTGCTCAGCATGGGTATGTCCAAAGGGCGCAGGCGCGGCATTGTGTTTGGATTGGGCTGTGCGATGGGGTGCATTGGCCATACGGCATTGGCCGTGGCTGGGGTCAGTGCGATCATCGCGGCCTCGCCCGCGGCATTTATGGCGCTAAAAATGGCGGGCGGTGGGTATTTGCTGTATCTTGGCTATGGGGCGCTGCGCAGCCATAATGCGGCAAAGGTGCAGGATACTGCGCGCGCGGAAAAAACGTATTCGGCGCTTTTCTTTCAGGGGGTTGTGGCCAATGTGATCAACCCCAAAGTGGCGCTGTTTTTTCTGTCGTTTCTGCCGCAATTTGTGGTGCTGGGGAATGGTGCCGCCAATGTGCAAATGGCGGCTTTGGGTGTGATTTTCACCCTGCAGGCTGGGGTGATCTTTTCGCTTTTGGGTTATTTTTCCGGCACCATCGGGGGCTGGTTAAACCGCACCCCCAAATCTGGCGTTTGGCTGGATCGCATCGCGGGTGTGGTGTTTGTGGGGCTGGGTTTGCGATTGATATTCGCGCAATAAAAAACCCCTGCACACCCAATGGGCCTGCAGGGGGTAAATGTGAAAAATTAATTCAGGCGTTTTTGAACAGCCGGCTTGTCACCATTGGGGCAAACAGCATCCCCACCAACATGGCGGCAACAAATGTCCAATGCATTGGCCCGCCATAGGAAAGCGACGCAATGGATGGCCCTGGGCATAGCCCTGCCAAGGCCCAACCCGCGCCAAACAGAACCGACCCTGTAATCAGTTTTGGATCTGCGCGGCTGGTGTTTTTTGGTGGAAACTGCGCGCCATTCAGGGCCGAAGTCATCCGGCCCGTGATGATCCAGGCAATAATCATTGGGATCATCGCGCCGCCCATCACAAAGGCCAAAGTAGGGTCCCATGCGCCAAAAACATCCAGCCAACCCTGCACCTTGCTGGTGTCCGTCATGCCAGAAATAAACAGGCCTGCGCCAAATAATGCGCCAGAAATCAATGCTGTCAGCAGATACATCAGATCACCTCCAGGATGTGGCGGAAGAACACCATAGTGATGCCGCCGGCCAAGATATAAAAGACCGTGGACATAATCCCGCGGAACGACAGGCGGGACATACCACACACGCCATGGCCAGATGTGCACCCATTGGCCATCCGTGTGCCAACGCCGACCAACAGGCCCGCAATCACAACCACCCAGATGTTTTGGGTGATGTGGGTGTCCACTCCGGTGTAAAGCGGCATCAGGACAATTGGCGCGGCGAAAACGGCGGCGATGAATACCACCCGCTCAAGCCACGAATTGCGTCCGCTGCCATCGACCAAACCGCCGATGATGCCACTGGCGCCCATGATGCGGCCATTGCCCAGCAAATAGACGGCCCCAGCCAATCCAATAATCAGCCCGCCCAGCAGGCCCATAATCCAATCTTGTTCCATGCGTTCCTCCGCGTCAGATTGAAAAAGGGTCAGCCAAGACCATGACCGACCCTTTGTGCAAAAATTGCAAAAAGATATATGAATATTATATCTTATTCACAGGGACTTTCAAGAAAACATCGCCCTGCTCATCTTCGGGGGGCATTTGGCCAGCGCGCATATTCACCTGCAAGGACGGAATGATCAGCTTTGGCATGGCCAAAGTGGCGTCACGCGTGTCGCGCATCTGTACGAATTCCTCTTTGGATTTTCCGGCGCCGACATGGATGTTTTTGGCCTTTTGTTCGCCCACTGTGGTTTCCCAGGCAAATTCATCACGCCCCGGGGCTTTGTAATCATGGCCAACAAAAATGCGAGTTTCATCGGGCAGGGTTAGGATTTTCTGTACAGAATTATACAGGGTTTCGGATGATCCACCGGGAAAGTCGCAGCGCGCGGTGCCAAAGTCTGGCATGAACAGCGTATCCCCAACAAAGGCCGCATCGCCAATCACATAGGTCAGGCAGGCCGGGGTGTGACCGGGGGTATGCATCACTTTGCCCTGCAGCTGGCCAATTGCGAATGTATCGCCTTCGACAAACAGCTTATCAAACTGCGACCCATCACGTTGGAATTCGGTGCCTTCGTTAAAGACCTTGCCGAATGTGTCTTGCACCACGGTGATCCGATCGCCAATCCCAATTTTGCCGCCCACGCGTTCTTGCAAATAGGGGGCTGCGGACAGGTGATCGGCGTGCACATGGCTTTCCAGCAGCCATTCAACGCTCAGCCCTTCTTTTTTGACGTACTCAACCACCGCATCGGCTGATTTGGTATCGGTGCGCCCGGATGAATAATCAAAATCCAAAACGGAATCGACAATGGCGCAGGCCGTTCCATTTGGGTCACGCACGACATAGGTGATGGTGTTTGTGGCATCGTCGAAAAATGACGTAACGATTGGTTGCATCGGGGGCTCCTCCGGTTTCGTTTGCAACTTTATATAATGAAAATGGAATATGTTTCAAGCTGGCGTCGCATAAACGCCGCGTCAGCCCAGAAAAATCCCCAAAATCACCATCATAAGGCCAATAACGGATGTAAATAATGCCCCCAGGTTTAGCGGCAGGGCCTTTTGCATCACCGCGCGCATGGCATCATCGTCCAGCTCGGCCTTTTTGGCGCTTGCGACTTTGATGATGGATGCGATCAGCCCAATCAGCCCTAGGCCAGACACGGCTACGCCGGCCCAAATCAAAATATCCATGTGACGATCCCTTTGTCAAAATATGCTCTATCGGTAGTGGATTTGCCCCTGTGGCGCAAGCGGGGGCTGTCTTCTCTTGCCAGCGGGGGAGATGCATATTAGGTGCAGGTAAACACAGACATGCAGCCAAACGGAGCCCACCCATGGATATGGACCAAGATACGCAAACCCCCTCATCGTACCGCGTCACAGCAGATGAGCTGCGTCAGTTCATCGAACGTATTGAGCGGCTGGATCAGGAAAAGCGCGATCTGGCCGAACAACAAAAAGAAGTGATGGCCGAAGCCAAAGCGCGCGGATATGACACCCGCGTGATGCGCAAATTAATTGCGCTGCGTAAACGCGATCAGGACGATATCGCCGAGGAAGAGGCGATTTTGGACATGTATAAACAGGCCTTGGGCATGTAATTTGCGCGCCCGCGCAATGGATAAAATCCAATGACCACGCCCCAGCACAATCGCCGTTTCGATCTATGGTCTTTTGGGGCCATGGTCATCGCGGCCATTGTTTTGCTGCCGATTTGCGCCGTGCTTATTCTGGCACTGGGGGCCGAGACGGATTTTTGGGCGCATTTATGGAACAGCACATTGCCGCGTTATCTGCGCGGCAGTTTTGTTTTGATGACCTCTGTGGGGGTCGGCACGGCCCTTGTTGGCACAGGCACCGCATGGCTGATTTCACGATATGATTTTGCGCTTCGGCGCTGGCTGGAATGGCTGCTTTTGCTGCCTTTGGCGATACCAGCCTATATCGGCGCCTATGCTTTGGTGGATTTTTACGAATATGCAGGCCCAGTGCAAACGGGGTTGCGGCAGATTTTTGGCTGGCAAACATCACGCGATTATTGGTTTTTTGAACCGCGTTCGATGGGGGCGGCGATTGTTGTTATGACGGCGGCGCTTTATCCCTATGTGTATCTGCTGGCGCGTAATGCGTTTCGTGATCAATCGTCGGATATGGATCAGGTGGCGCGATCCTTGGGGCGGGGGGCGTGGTCACGGTTTTGGCGCATTGGCCTGCCATTGGCACGTCCGGCAATCGTTGCGGGTGTGGCGATTGTGATGATGGAAACGGTAAATGATTTTGGCACCGTGGATTACTTTGCTGTGCAAACTCTGACGACGGGGATTTTCTCGGTCTGGCTAGAGGCGAACAATGCCGGCGGGGCGGCGCAGTTGTCGTCACTGGTGCTGGGTTTGGCGGTGCTGCTGGTCCTGACTGAAAAAGCCAGCCGCCGCAAAGCGCGGTTTTTTGAACTGTCACGGCAGCATCGGCCTGCGGCGCGGCACGCGCTGACCGGCATGGCCGCCTTCGGCGCTATGGTGATCTGTCTGTTGCCCGTCTTGATTGGGTTTGTGCAGCCCGTTGCGGTGTTGGCATCGCATGCTTTTGCTGCCGCCGATCAATGGCGCGATGCGGGGCTGATCCGAGCGCTGTGGCACACGATCAGCGTTGGGGGCATCGCGGCGGTCCTGTCTGTGACTGCGGGGGTGTTTTTGGTGTATGCGGTGCGCCTGTCCGGATCTGCCTGGCCGCGCCTGTTTATGCCAATCACCACCATTGGCTATGCCGCGCCGGGGGCGGTGCTGGGAGTTGGGGTTTTACTGCCCATGGCGGCACTGGATCATTGGCTGGCCGATCGGATCGAGGCGGTTTTTGGCATTGATACAGGGCTGGTCCTAACCGGTACAGCGGCGGCGCTGATTTTGGCCTATTGCGTGCGGTTCTTTGCCATTGCGCAGGGGGCGGCGGATGCGGCGATGGGGCGGATATCGCCTTCGTTGGGGATGGCAGCGCGATCCTTGGGTCGGCGCCCGCGGGGCGTTTTGGCGCAGGTGTATTACCCGCTGATGCGGGCCTCGCTGGGGTCCGCGCTGCTGTTGGTTTTTGTCGATTGCGTCAAAGAGCTGCCCGCCACCTTGCTGCTGCGGCCCTTTAATTACGACACGCTGGCCACCCGCGTTTACGAACAAGCCAGTTTGGAAAACATCGGACAGGCCGCGCCGGCGGCATTGATTGTGATTGCGGTGGGCCTGTGCGCCGTGGGGCTTTTGGCCCGTGCCAGCCGCTAGGGACCAATTCCCCCTTGACCGCGCGGGTCAGTCTTGGCTTAACGCGAAGAAACAAATTGCCAGATTTTAAAGGAGGGACAATGTCCCAATCAGACCCCAAAACGCGCCCGACCTCGAAGCGGATCAAAGCATTGGGGGCATTGTGGCCCTTTATCCTGCCCTATCGCGGTCTGTTGGCCGCGGCGGTGGTGGCGTTGGTTTTGACGGCCTCTGTGTCGCTGGTCCTGCCATTGGCGGTGCGGCGAGTGGTGGACAGCTTTGGCAATCAAACCGCGCAGCTGCTGAACCAATATTTTGCTGCGGCGCTGTTGCTGGCGGCATTGTTGGCTGTGGGGACGGCGCTGCGATATGCGCTGGTCACGCGGCTGGGCGAACGGGTTGTCACCGATCTGCGCAAGGCGGTTTTTGCCCAGGTCTTATCCAAAAGCCCGCAGTTTTTTGAAAACATTATGACGGGTGAGGTGCTCAGCCGGCTGACAACAGACACCACCTTAATCCTCAGCGTGATTGGGTCCTCGGCGTCGATTGCGCTGCGCAATTTTTTGATCTTCTTGGGCGGTATGGCGCTGATGCTGTGGACATCGGCCAAGCTGACGGCGCTGGTGCTGCTGATTGTGCCGGCGGTGATTGTTCCAATCATCGTTTTGGGGCGCAAACTGCGGCGGCTGTCGCGGGCAAATCAAGATTGGATTGCGGCCTCTTCGGGGACTGCATCTGAATTGCTGGGTGCTGTGCAGATTGTGCAGGCCTTCACCCATCAGGCCCTATCGCGCCGCGATTTCGATGGGGTCAGCGAAAAATCCTATGTCGCGGCGAAAACCCGGATCACCACCCGCGCGTTGATGACCATGATTGTGATCTTTTTGGTCTTTGCTGGCGTGGTTGGGGTTCTGTGGATTGGCGCCACTGATGTGCGCCTGGGGGTGATGTCCACCGGCGCCTTGGTGCAATTCGTGATTTATTCGGTGATGGTGGCTGGGTCTGTCGCAGCCCTGTCCGAAATCTGGGGCGAGCTGCAACGCGCCGCGGGCGCTACCGAACGTCTGATCGAACTGCTGCAGGCCGAAGATACCGTTAATGACCCCGCGCAGCCAGTGGCGTTGCCCACCCCAGTACGGGGGGCAATTGCCTTTCAGGGCGTGCATTTCAGTTACCCCAGCCGGCCGGATACTTCCGCCTTGCATGATGTGAATCTGGACATTCGACCTGGGGAAACAGTGGCCTTTGTTGGGCCATCTGGGGCCGGTAAAACAACCATTATTCAACTGCTGCAGCGATTTTATGATCCCAGTCAGGGGCAAATCACATTGGACGGCGTGCCGCTGCACGCGATGGCGCGCGATGATTTTCGCCGCCATATGGCGCTGGTGCCGCAGGATCCGGTCATCTTTGCCCAAAGCGCGCGGGAAAACATCCGTTTTGGCCGCCCCGATGCCACCGATGCCGAGGTTGAGGCCGCATCCATTGCCGCGGCTGCGCATGATTTCATCACCGAGCTGCCCAATGGCTATGACAGTTTCTTGGGCGAACGCGGGGTGATGCTGTCGGGTGGGCAAAAGCAGCGCATCGCCATTGCGCGGGCGATTTTGCGCGATGCGCCGGTGCTGCTGCTGGATGAGGCCACAAGCGCATTGGATGCGCAAAGCGAACGATTGGTACAACGCGCCGTCGATCAGCTGTCCGAAGATCGCACCACATTGGTCATTGCCCACCGTCTGGCCACAGTGAAAAAGGCCGATCGAATTGTGGTCTTGGACAAGGGGCAGATTGCCGCGCAAGGCACCCATGATGAACTGGTGGCCGAAGGTGGGCTGTATGCGCGGCTGGCCAAATTGCAATTCACAGATGGGGACAGCGGCGCGCAATAGCGCCCCCTTGCATATCCACCGGATTGAGATTTAACCTGCGCCCATGACCCCATATGGCAAAGCAGGTGTATCATGATCCCATTTCCACTGTCGCTTGACACCCCAATGGCCCATGATGGCCCCTTGCCTGCATCCGCGGATGTGGTGGTGATCGGCGGTGGTATCCTTGGGGTCGCCACGGCGCTTTATTTGGCGCAATCGGGCGTGCAGGTTTTGCTGCTGGAAAAGGGGCGCATTGCGGCAGAGCAATCCTCGCGCAATTGGGGCTGGATTCGGGTGCAGGGGCGGGATTTTGATGAAATCCCCATTGCATTGGAATCGCAGCGCCTGTGGCATGAATTGGCGCCTCAGCTGGATACGGATATCGGGCTGACCCAAGGCGGCGTGGCCTTTTTGGCCAAAGACGCCGATGCGATGGGTCGGTATGCAGATTGGGCAGATCAAGCGGCCCCATTTGATCTGGGCACACAGGTTTTGGACAGCACCGGTGTGGCGCAAATCCTGCCTGATGCGGCGCGGCGCTGGCATGGCGCGCTGTGGACCGCATCGGATATGCGCGCCGAACCCTTTGTTGCAGTCCCAGCCCTTGCGCGGCTGGCCGCCGCGCAGGGCGCGCAGCTGCGTGAAGGCGTGGCGGTACGCCTGTTGGATATCGAGGCGGGGCGCGTCACCGGTGTGATCACCGAAAAAGGGCGCGTGCGCGCCGAGGCGGTCGTGTTGGCGGGGGGATCATGGTCATCTTTGATGCTGCGCCGTCATGGCGTGTCCATCCCGCAATTGTCTGTGCGCGCCACGGTGGCCCGCACTGCGCCCTTGCCAGAAATTTTCACAGGCGGAGCGGTGGATGATCGGTTCGCATTTCGCCGCCGGGCCGATGGCGGCTATACGCTGGCGCCATCGGGGTTTCACGAATTGTACATCGGCCCTGATGCATTCCGCGCCTTCGCTGGATATTTGCCGCATCTGCTAGAGGACCCACTGGGAACACGGTATTTGCCGGCCGCCCCGCGCGGGTTTCCCGATGCTTGGGGCACGCCGCGCCGCTGGGCAGGGGATGGGACGTCACCTTTTGAGCGGTGCCGCGTGCTAAACCCAGCCCCAAACCGCGCCAAAACCCGCATGATTGGGCAGGCCTTGGCCGACACATTCCCCGCCTTGGGCGGCGTTGATATTATTCAGGCGTGGGCTGGGATGATCGACACCATGCCCGATGTGGTGCCGGTGGTGGATCAGGTGGCCGCTCTGCCGGGGCTGAGCGTGGCCACAGGGATGTGCGGTCATGGCTTTGGCATTGGTCCGGCCTTTGGCCGCATTATGGCGGATTTGGTGCAGGGCAATGCGCCTGGGCATGATCTGTCACGGTTCCGCCTGTCGCGCTTTTCGGATGGCAGCAAGCTGGTTCTGGGGCCAAACCTGTAGGTCTGGTATGATGATCCTGTGGTGATTGGCACTAGGCATCGAGGCGACGCCTATGTTGCTGTTGGGAGTGACACAAGGACAGAGGCAACCACATGACCCCACAAAAACAGCCCAATATTTTGCTTATCATGGCGGATCAAATGACGCCCTTTATGCTGGATGCCTGCGGTGGGGTGGGGGCGCGTATGCAGCACCTGTCAGCGCTGGCGCGTCGGTCGGCCAATTTTACCAATGCCTACACGCCCAGCCCGATTTGTGTGCCCGCGCGATCCTGTTTTATGACCGGCCTTTATACGTCCACCACGGGTTGTTACGATAATGGCGATCCCTATCACAGCTTCATCCCCACCTTTGCGCATTATCTGACCAACGCGGGGTACGACACGGCGCTGGCGGGGAAAATGCATTTCATTGGCGCCGATCAGCTGCACGGGTTTCGCCGCCGCCTGAACACTGATATTTATCCATCTGGGTTCATTTGGTCCTATCCTTTGCCGCCAGAAGACAGCCCCGATTACAGAGCCTTTGATTTCGTCCCCCAATATCTGGCCGAAAACATCGGCCCCGGCTGGTCGAAAGAGCTGCAATACGACGAAGATACGCAATTCAAAGCGCTGGAGTATTTGCGATACGCGCCAGATAAACCTTGGATGCTGACGGTGTCGTTCACCAACCCGCACCCGCCATATAAAGTGCCGCGCCAGTATTGGGAGATGTACAAAGACGCCGATATCCCTCTGCCGCAGATCCCTGAAGACATGGATGCGCAATATTCCGATTTCGATCTGGCAATGCGCCGCTGGCATGGGCTGCACAAACGTGGGGATGAAATCCGCGACCCCAAAAACCAAATCGCTATGCGGCGCGGTTTTGCGGCACTGGCGCATTACATTGATGATAAAATCGGCGCCCTGCTGGGTCTGTTGGATGAAACAGGCCAGCGCGATAACACGATTGTCATCGTCACATCCGATCACGGCGAAATGCTGGGCGTAAAGGGGATGATCCAAAAGCGCAGCCTTTATGAATGGTCGGCGCGTATTCCTTTGTTCATCGATATCCCCGGCACTGCGCCTTGCACTGTGGACACACCTGTATCGTTGTTGGATGTGCCCGCGACATTGGTGGACATGGCGGGTGCGCAGTTGGCCGCCCCGATGCAGGGGCGGTCACTCTTGGCAGCGGCGCAGGGCGCGGATTTGCCACAGGTTCCAATCATTTCTGAATACCATGGCGAGGGGATCATGCGGCCCAGTTTCATGGTGCGGCTGGGGGATTGGAAATACCATTATTGCCACGGATCCGCCCCGCAGCTGTTTAATTTGGCCGAAGACCCGGGCGAATGGGTGAACCGCGCAGGCGATCCCGCCGTGGCCCAGATCGAGGGTGAGCTGCATCAGATCATCATCAGCGGGTTTGATCTGGAAAAAATCAAGTCCGAGGTCTGGGACCGCCTTGCGCTGAAAAAAGTGGTGAATGATGCCATGGCGCAGAACGGAACGGCGTGGGATTATAAACCCGATGCGGATGCAAACGCATTATTTGTGCGCAGTTGATCAAGGCTGGCCTGCCACAGTTTGGGGCTGGCCACCGCTGATCTTGGGATTAGACCCGTTCGATGATTGCGGCTGTGCCCATTCCGCCGGCCACGCATAGCGTAATCAGCGCAGTGGATTTATCCTGCCGTTCCAATTCATCCAGAACCGTACCCAGCAGCATCGCCCCAGTGGCCCCCAAGGGGTGGCCCAACGCAATAGCCCCGCCGTTTACGTTTACGCGGGTGTGATCCAGCCCCAAATCCTGCATGGCGAACAACACGACGGATGCAAAGGCCTCGTTGATTTCAAACAGATCAATATCGCTGATCGACATACCCGCGCGCTGAAGCGCCAGATTGGTGGCCGGGACGGGACCGGTTAACATGATCGACGGTTCCGATCCGATATTGGCCCAACCGCACAGGCGGGCGCGGGGCTTGCGGCCCATTGCCTCTGCGGCGGATTTACTGCCCAGCAGGACCGCCGCAGCGCCATCAACAATGCCTGACGAATTGCCGCCTGTATGGACGTGGTCAATCCGATCCAGATCGGGGTATTTGAATTTGATCCGCTGATCAAAGGCGGCTTTGCCCGCGGCCTCGAAGGCGGGGCGCAGTTTGCCCAAGGCTTCGGCCGTGGTGCCGGGGCGCATATGTTCATCTGTGGTGCATACGGGCAAGCCGGCGCTGTCCAGCACAGGGACAAGGGATTTGTTGAACCGCCCGCCTTGGGTCGCGGCAGCAGCGCGTGCTTGGCTTTCGGCGGCATAGGCATCGACATCTGCGCGGCTGAACCCATATTGCGTGGCGATCACATCGGCGCCGATCCCTTGTGGAATGTAATGCGATGCCAGCGTTTCACGTGGGTCTGATGCCCAGGCGCCGCGATCGGCCCCCATCGGTACGCGCGACATGCTTTCCACGCCGCCGCCCACTGCAATATCCACCATGCCGCTGCCAACTTGGCCTGCGGCCTGAATAACCGCATCAAGGCCCGACCCGCAAAAGCGGTTGATCTGCACCGCGGGCACCTCGATTGGCCAACCTGCGGCCAGGACGGACGCTCGGGCAATATCACCGCCTTGTTCCCCCACAGGGACAACACATCCCATCACCACATCGCCAACGCCTGCCCCCAAATCGGTGCGCTCTGCCAATGCGCGCAGGGGCGTTGCGCCCAGTTGGATCGGGCTGATCGCCGCAGCGCCGCCATTTCGTTTCCCGCGCGGGGTGCGCACTGCGTCATAGATGTAAATGTCGGCCATACGGAATCTCCTCGTTTTATGAAATATAAATTTCACACAGCGGTATTGCAATCATTAAAAGCAGCCGTTATCCCTTTCTTACAATAAAGGGGAGAGGGCGCCGTGACCGATATTTTTCAGACCAAACTGTCGGATGGCATTGCGACTGTCATATGGAATGCCCCGGGGGCAGCTGTCAATGTGTTGTCGCCGGATGCAAAGGATGCCTTTTTTGACGTTATGTACCCTTTGCTGGCGGATGATGGCGTGCGCGGCATTATCCTGACATCTGGCAAAGACAGTTTTATCGCGGGGGCGGATCTGAATTTTATTGCCTCTTTGCGCGGTCGTCCTGCGGCCGAAGTGGCGCCGCTGCTGGCGCCGATGCGCGATTTTCTGCGCCAAATGGAAACCAGCGGCAAACCGATTGTGGCCGCATTGCCAGGCACCGCGTTGGGCGGCGGGTTCGAGGTTGCACTGGCCTGCCATTACCGCGTTGTAGCCGATAACCCAAAGGCGAAATTTGGCCTGCCCGAGGTCACGTTGGGCTTGCTGCCTGGCGCAGGTGGCACACAGCGCCTGCCGCGGTTGATTGGAATTGAACAGGCGGCAAAAATTATGCTGTCTGGTAAGCCATTTAATGCGCAGGCGGGCAAAGATATGGGCCTGTTCGCCGATGTGGTTCCGGCTGATCAGCTGCTGGATGCGGCGCGCAGTTTGATTGATAACTGCACTGATCCGGCGCAGCCTTGGGATCAGCGCGGGTTTGTAGCCCCCGGCATGGATGTTGAAAGCCGTGCAGCGCAGGGATTTTTCCAAATGGAAGCGGCGAAATTGCATGCGCAAACGCGTGGGAATTATCCAGCGCCTATCGCCATATTATCCTGTATTTACGAAGGGATGCGCGCGCCAATGGATGTGGCGCTGCGGATTGAATTTGCGCGTATGGTGGAAATCTTCCCCGGCGATGTAGCACAAAACACGGTGCGCACTTTCTTCTTTGCGCAAAATGATGCGCGCAAGGCAAAGATGCGTCCAGATGCCCCTGTGTTGGATGTAAAACGCCTGGGCATTTTGGGCGGTGGCACGATGGGCGCCGGCATTGCCGAGGTGGCGGCCAAAAACGGCATCCATGCCACAGTGATCGAACGTGATCCCGCCAGTGCAGCAGCATCGCGGGATCGGCTGAAGGCGGGGTTGGACAAACAGGTGGATCGTGGGTTTTTGACAGCCCTGAAACGCGACGCGATGCTGACACGTATCCGCTTTACCGATGATTTTGCCGCGCTTGAAAAGGTGCAGGCAATTATCGAAGCGGTGTTTGAAGATCGTGATGTGAAACGCGAAGCCACGCAGAAGGCCCTAGCGGCCGCCCCAGAGGGTGTGCTGTTTGGGACCAACACATCAAAGATCCCGATCAGCAGCTTGGCCGGAAACACAACACGGCCTGATCGGTATATCGGGATGCATTTCTTTTCTCCGGTGCCGCGCATGCCGCTGCTGGAAATCATCTGCGGCGCGGAGACATCGCAAGAAACACTGGCGCATGCGCTGGATTTGTCCAAAGCACTGGGCCGCGTGCCGATTGTTGTGAATGATGGGCCAGGCTTCTTTACCTCGCGCTGTGTGTCCAGCTTTTTGAATGAAGGCATGGCGCTGCTGGGGGATGGCGTGCGCCCGGCGCGCATTGAAAATGTGGCAGTGCAGGCCGGAATGCCGGCGGGGCCGCTGATGTTGGCCGATGGGGTTGGACTGGATCTGATGTTGGCCGTGCGCCGGCAAGAGGCCGCGGATCGCGGCACCGCCGATATAATCACCCCAGATGTGGCTGTTTTGGCCCGGCTTGTTGATATGGGGCGGTTGGGGCGCAAAAACGGCAAAGGTTTCTACGATTACACAGAAGATGGCCCAAAAATTTGGGCGGGGCTGGCGGATATCTGGCCGGTTCAGGACCCACAGCCGGATGCGGATTTGGTGCGCCAACGCCTGCTGCATATTCAGGCGATCGAAGCCATAAAATGTTTTGATGAGGGCGTCGTCACCGCCCCGCAAACCGCCGATCTGGGATCTGTTCTGGGCTGGAGCTTTGCCAAACACACCGGCGGGGTTTGTTCATACGTCGATCTGATTGGGCCACAGACCTTTTTGGCCCAGTGCGAGGCATTGGCAAAAACCGCAGGACCGCGCTTCACACCGCCTGCATATCTGCGCAATATGGCTGAAAATAACAGGGGGTTTTACGCATGAATTTTCTGACATTCCCACGGCCCTTTCGGGAAGATCATGATATTTTCCGCGACTCTGTGCGCAAATTCATTGCCGATGAAATCACCCCCCATCACGATCAATGGGAACGCGATCACATTGTCAGCCGCGATGCGTGGTTAAAGGCCGGTGCGATGGGGCTGCTGCTGCCCGCTGCGCCCGAAGAATTCGGCGGTGGCGGCGGGGATTTTGGCCACAGCGCGGTCGTCATCGAAGAGCTGTCCCGCGCAGGCGCAACCGGTCCTGGGTTCGCCCTGCATTCAGATATCGTCGCGCCCTACATCCTGAACTATGGCACACAGGCGCAAAAGGACACATGGCTGCCCAAAATGGCGCGCGGCGAGGTGATCACCGCCATCGCCATGACAGAACCCGGTGCTGGCAGCGATCTGGCGGCGATCAAAACACAGGCGCGCCAAGATGGTGATGAGTTCGTGATCAATGGCCAAAAGACATTCATCACCAATGGCCATAATGCCGATCTGATTATCTTGGTGACCAAAACCAACCCTGATGCAGGCCGCAAAGGGGTCAGCCTGTTTTTGGTGGAAACAACGCGCAGCGGATTTTCGCGTGGGCGGTCGATTGAAAAGATGGGCCAACACGCTCAGGACACGGCCGAATTGTTCTTCGAGGATGTGCGCGTCCCAGCCAGCAATCTGTTGGGTGAGTTGGATAAGGGGTTTTCCTATTTGATGGGTGAGCTGGCACAGGAACGGCTGATCATTGCCCTGCGCGCTGTCGCCACGATGGAGGCGATGCACGCCGAAACGCTGGCTTACACCCGCGAACGGCAGGTGTTTGGGAAATCCGTATTCGAATTTCAAACGGCCAAATACCGCCTGGCCGAGGCTGCGGCGGAAATTGCCATGGCGCGCAGCTATATTGACCAATGTCTGGCCGCGCATTTGGACCGCAAGTTAACCCCTGAAATTGCAGCGGCGGCAAAGCTGACCTCTACAGAAATGCAGGGTCGGCTTTTGGACATTTTCTTGCAACTGCATGGCGGATACGGCTACACCCGCGAATATGCGATCGGTCGGGCCTGGGCTGATGCGCGGGTTTTGCGTATCTATGGCGGCAGTTCGGAAATCATGCGTGAGATCATCTCGCGTAAGCTGTAGGGGGCGGGAATGACGCAAGCGGCAATGCCCAAAGGGGACGTCTGGACCTATGATGATTTTGCGCCCGGGTTGGCGCTGAAAACTGTGACTGTGGTGTTGGATCAGGCAAAGCTGGATCTGTGGGCGCAGGTCTATGGTTCGGTGGATGGCGCGACGCTGCCACAGGGCCTGCTGGTCTCTGCGATGGTCGAGGCCTTTATCGCATCCGGTCAACCGCGGCCAAAGGGGAATATCCATGCCTCGCAATCCTTGCGCTTTACAGGCGTGTGCGCCGCGCTGAACGATGAATTGGTGGTGACCGCCAGCTGCGCAGACAAAGAGATCAAGAAGGATCGCAAATGGGTGACCATTCGAACCGAAGGCACCATTGGCGGGCAGGTGGTCTGCCACGGTGATTTCCTGATCATCTGGAAACTATAGGGAAGACGGGAAATGGCTATTCACATCACACCGCAAACCCTGCTTGCCACGGCGGATCGTGTGGCGCTGCATGCACAATTGGTGCAAGATTTTAACCCCCTGCATCTGGACGAGGCATTCGCGGCCCAAACCCCATTCGGTGGAGCGATAGTGCATGGGTCGATGATGATGAACCTGTTGGTTGATACGCTGGAACGTGCTGGCGGCCGCGATTTTGCCGCGGGCGATTTGAATTTGCGCTTTGCTGCGCCTGTGCGTGTTGGGGACACGATTACCGCCGGCGGCGAAAAGGCAGATGGCGCCACGGATTACACTGTTTGGGTCAAGCGTGGCGATGGCACGGTTGCCGTCAGCGGCATATTTCGCCCGGGCGGCGACAGTTAATACAACAAAGGAATAAACACGATGTTAGATGGAAAAGTCATGCTGATCACCGGCGCAGGCGGTGGCATTGGAAAGGCACTGGCATTGGGGGCCGCAGCCGCAGGGGCAGCGGTTGTTGTGAACGACATTGGCGCAACCCTGACAGGGGAACGCGAAAGCCAAGGCGCGGCCCAGGCCGTTGTGAATGAAATCACCGCCGCAGGTGGCCGCGCCATCGCCAATATGGACAGCGTGGCCGATCCTGACGGCGCACAGCGCATGATCGATGCGGCGGTTTCGACCTTTGGCCGATTGGATGCGTGTGTAAACAATGCCGGGATCCTGCGCGATGGGTTCTTCCATAAAATGTCATTCGAGGATTTCGACAGCGTGATCCGCGTCCATCTTTATGGCGCCTTTAACATCAGCCGCGCTGCTGCGCCGGTGTTTCGCGATCAAAACGGTGGATCGCTGATCCATATGACATCCACATCTGGCATCATCGGCAATTTGGCGCAGGCCAATTATTCGGCGGCGAAGTTGGGCATTGTGGCCCTGTCAAAATCCATCGCATTGGATATGCAACGCTGGAATGTACGGTCCAACTGTATCGCCCCCTTTGCATGGAGCAGGATGACCGCCAACATCAAAGTTGACAGCCCCGAACAAGAGGCCCGCGTGGCCAAATTGCGTGAAATGAAGCCCGAAAAGATGTCACCATTGGTGAATTTCTTGGCCTCGGATGCGGGGGCGGATGTCACGGGGCAGATTTTCTCGGTTCGCAATAATGAGATCTTCTTGACCAATCAAATCCGCCCCATTCGGTCCGTTCACCGCGCCGAAGGTTGGGATGATGACACCATTGCCAATCATGCGATGCCGGCCCTGCGCGGCAGCTTTACACCGCTGGATGTATCCGCGGATATCTTCCCTTGGGACCCGATTTGATGATGGAAGGCGCGCGGGGGATCACCCTGCGCGTTTTGCCGGTTTCTTCTTTTTGGGCGGCGGGGTCGAATTGAACCGGATTTCACTGTCGATCCCAATGGCCTGCATTTGCGCATCAATTTCATTGGGCGCAGCAATAGTTGCCCAATATTGCCGATCCTTGAACAACTGAAACGACCGCAGCAGATCCAACTGGGCTTTTTTCGTGTAAATGCTGACCAAGACATAGGTGGGAATAAACAGCAGCAAGCTGGTTAAAAACGTTAGCGCGTAAATAATGCTGATCGCCAGCATCGGATAAAACAGCCTGTGGTTCAGCATCCACAAAAGCGGAACGATTGTCGCCAATTCATCGGGCTTGAGCGAGTGCAGCGCCGCACGACCGTCTTGGGCCCGAAAAATTTCGTGATTTTCATAGGTATCAAGTGGCGCATAGGTCAGTTTGCCAAAGGCATCGCGAATTTCATGCGCCTTATCGCCCGTTTCATACTCAAAATGCCCCACCAAAGCGCCGCCATAAACCTGATGGAAAAAGGCCCCATTGCGCCAAAATGTCAGCAGCCAACGGCGATGGTCATCGCTGTCTTCGTCCTGATCCATTGAAAAAATGGCACCCAAATCATTGCTGTCACCGGTGAACATGTCCCCATTGATGGCCACCAAGACATCGTTTTCGCGCAGCCGTTTTGCCCGCGCTGCACGGCCCATATAATTTTTCGTCAAGCGCAGAAAGTGTAATGTAACTTCCTGTTCGCCTGCCGGTGCCTGATCTGGCGCATCCTGGGGGGTGTCGTCCATCATGGGTAGGTGATCACATTACCATCGGTTTTGGGTTTGCGCACTGTTCGGGGGGTGGTCCGTGCCGCTGGGGCAGGGGTTGCACGGGCTGCGCGCGTGGTTGCAGGTGCTGTTCCAAGGTTAATTTTGGCGGACAGTTCCTTTTGCAGCAGCATCATGGTTTCCAGTTTTTGATCCAACAGCTCAAGCGTGATGGCTGGGGTCGCGGCTTCGCCTTGGGGGGCGGGTTCCTCGATCCGGATCAATTCTTGATTGCGCAGCTTTTCGATGGTTTCGGCCATCGGGGTCAATGCGGCATCCAAAACCATAACCTGTTCGGCCAATGCGGTGTCAATCCGGCCCGATGCCGCGTCGAGATAGGCATCAAGCGTCACCATCTGTTCCTGAAGCTGGGCCATCATTTCGGCGCGCAGTTCCTCTTTGGTGGTGGCCAGCGTGGCAGCGGCGGCTTCGGAGGCGGCCTGCGCGGCCTTGACGGCGGCCTCGACCTCGTCTTGACGTGCCAATGTGGCCTGCGCGCGATCGGTGACCTCGTTCAACTTTTCTATGTTTTCTGCGAAAATCACCAATGCCTCAAGCGAGGTGTTATTCGCCGTTTCCATTTCGGTCAGTGTTCGATTGTGCATCATGGCCGAAAATGTCAACGCGCCGACGGTTGCAATGGCTGCGCTGATAAAAACTGTGGTGGTCATGCGCAGAATTTTTTTCGCACCGCGATCCACGTCACCGTAATCTCGAGCGATTTTGTTAAATTCACCTGCGACATTGGTTGCGGTATCCGCCGCCGATAGGGCCAGTTTAATCGACTGTTCAATCTCTTCCGCTGTGGGCGGGGTTTTGGGCGCGGCTGTTTCCGCGTCCATTTTGCTTTTGGCGGTGTCGTCTTTTTTCGTCATGGTTTCGTTCCAAACTTGGCCTTTTGGGCAGATTGCGCAGAGGCAGGCTGCTTTTCTTGGAAATGAGCACAATTCGTGCCAGTTGCAGAAAAAACTTCTAAATTCGGTAAAAAACGTGAACGGAAGCCGAATTTTCGGCATCCCCAGGGGGTTTGGGCCATATGGGTGACGTAAAAATGACGGCACCTTGCACAGGCGATATGCCGCTTTGGCGTCACTTTCGCAGATCCTTTAGCATGGTCCAAAATCCAGCGATGACAAATCGCAGTGCCCCCAGCACACAAAACACCGCGCAGGCCACCAATCCCCAGACCTGCCATTGCGGGTGGGTTGGGGCCAAACTGGCCGCTTCCAGCAGCAGCCATGCCCCCATGCCGGCAAATACGGCGGTTGATATCATCTGCCCCAAGGATCGCTGTTGGCTGAGCCGTTTAATTTTGGATTTACGCGCCATGAAGTGCTGCCCCATTTTCGTCAAATTGTAATGCATCGGGTAGGTCGATCTGTGGCTCGTCCACCCATTCGCCCCGTTCAATCCGGTAGATATAGGCCAAAACGGCGGCCACTGCAGAATACAGGCCCTCGGCGATTTCTTGGCCCACGCCGCCGGTATAATACAGCGCACGCGCCAGAAGTGGGCTTTCCATTTGCGTGATGTTGAATTCTTTGGCGCGTTCTTTGATCCGCTGCGCCATTGCGCCGCGGCCCATGGCCAAAATGATCGGCGCGCCGGCCTCGCCCGGGGCATATTTCAACGCCACGGCAAAGTGAGTTGGGTTTGTGATGATGGCGGTTGCGTCTTTCACGGCGCCCAGGGCTTCGGCTTGTTGGGCGGCGCGGGCGCTGGCCTCATACTGCAGGCGACGAATGCGGGACTTCACTTCGGGCGAGCCGTTGGTGTCCTTGCTTTCATCCTTCAGATCCTGCCGGCTCATGCGCAGCTCTTTCATGTGGGTGTGACGCGCCCAGGCGTAATCAATCGCGGCAATGGCGCCCAAAACCAACAAGGCGGCGACCATCAGCAGGAAAAACTGATCCGCCAGCAGCCCCTTGGCGCGGGCCAATGGGGCGGTGGCTTGGGATAAAATAGCGGGCAGGCCGGCATAGACAACTGTGCCAGCGGCGCTGCCCAACGCAACGACCTTCAGCACGGCTTTGCCCAGTTCGACCAGCCCTTTGACGGAAAACATGCGCTTCAGCCCCGCAAGCGGGCTGATCCGGCTGCCCTTAAAGGCCAGCGCCTTGCCAGAGAAGCTGATTGCGCCGCCGACGGCCATCTGAGTGGCCAAAACCACAGCCATCATTGGCAGGCCGATGACCAAACTGATGATCACAAAAATGGAAAGGGCATGCACCGCGCGGGGCAAGAAAAGATCCGCCAGTTGCGCCCCGCTGTCAAAGGTAAAGAACATCTGCCAATGTTGAATATAGCCGGGCAATTGGCTGCCGGCGGCAAACAGGATCAGGGTGCCTGTGGCCATGGTGGTTGCCACAAACATATCTTTTGAATTCAGGATTTGGCCGTCTTCACGCGCCTTATCAAGGCGCCGTTGGGACGGCTCTTCCGTTTTTTCTTGGGATTCATCATTTTCAGCCATTGCTGATCCCCCGTAATGTTGTCGCCAAAAGCTGTAGTGTGTTTTGGATCAAGTCGGCAAAGGCCGCGCCCAAGGGGCCGATGAATAAAAACAGCACCACAAAAACGGTCAAAAGCGTGATTGGAAAGCCAAAAGAAAACAGGTTCAGCTGTGGGGCGGAGCGGGTGATGATACCAATGGTGAAATTCACCAGCAGCAAAATACCGGCCGCCGGAAACATAATCGATGCCGCGATGCGAAACATCTGCGATGCGGCGTTCATCCCGCCCTCGACCAAGGATGGCATGAACAGCGCCCCGCCAATCGGCGCATAGGCATAGCTTTCCACAACCAAAGCAATCGCCGCCACATGGCCGTTCAGCGATAAAAACAGCGCGATCAGCAGCAGATTAAAGGCCTGCGATACCACAGGCGTTTGCCCGCCGCCATTTGGATCCACCTGCGCCGCAAAGCTGAGACCCGATGTCGAGGCGATCTTTTCCCCCGCCAATGAAACTGAGGCAAAAAGGATGGTCAGAGTCAGCCCCGCCGCCAGTCCAATCGCCAATTCATGCGCGATGATGCCGATGGCGGCCAGGGTTTGCAACACCTCGACCGGCGGCACAGTGGTGCGCGGGTAGATGAAAAATGCCATCAAGCCAGTGAAGACAATCCGCACAGGCAGGGCGATAAGGCGCGAGCCGAAAAAAGGCGCAGATAAGGCAAAGGCCCCAATGCGCAGCATAACAAAGAAGACCTGCAAAAATACATCCAGGATCTGGGGCAGGGCCAGACCGGGAAGGGCCGCAAGGGCGATATCTTGCAGGGGGATCATCATCAGCGCATTGCCGCGATTTCTTCGAATACGAATTGGAAATAATCGGATAATGTGGTCAACATAAACCCAGATGACAGCGCCATGACCCCCAAAACGATCACCAGTTTTGGCACAAAAGACAGGGTCATTTCGTTGATCGATGTCGCCGCTTGCAAGACCCCGATCAACAGACCCACAGCCAAGGCAACGGTTAAAATCGGCCCAGCCGTCAGAACGATGTTCCAAAAGGCCAAGCGCAGATATCCGATATTTGCATCAAATTCCATAAGTGGGGCCTTTCATCAGGGTTGGGCGAATGTGGCGACCAGTGATCCGATGGTCATCGACCACCCATCGACCAGCACAAACAGAAGCAGCTTGAACGGCAGAGATACCAGCATCGGGGATAACATCATCATCCCCAGCGACATCAGGATCGATGCAATCACCATGTCGATCACCAAAAACGGTAAAAACAGCAAAAAGCCGATTTGAAAGGCGGTTTTCAGCTCGGACGTGATGAACGCGGGCAATAGGATTGAATAGGGAATATCGGCATTGGTTTCAAAGGGGCCCGCCTCGGCCATATCGGCGAATTTGATCAGTGTGTCTTCGCGTGTGTTTTTGACCATGAAATCCTTCATGATGGCCCCGCCGCGTTCAATCGCGGATTCGGCGGCCAGTTCTTCATTTAAATAGGGGTTCAGGGCCTCGTCATAGACTTTGGTCAATGTCGGCGACATGATGAAGAAGGATAAAAACAACGCGATGGCAATCAGCACTTGGTTCGGCGGGGTTTGCTGCGTGCCAAGCGCCTGCCGCAAAATCGACAGCACGATGATAATACGCGTAAAGGACGTCATCCCCAGCACCAAAGACGGCAGCAGGGTGATCGCCGTCATCAGCGCCAGAATTTGCAGGCTGAGCGAATATTGCGTTTCTCCACCATCCGCAGCGGTGGTGCTGGTCAGGGCGGGCAGGCCCAATGCCTGTGCGTTGGCGGCCCCTGCGCCCAGCAAAACAAGCGATAGGATAAGGAAGGCGCGTTTCATGCCGCGCCCTCTGGCTGGGGTAGGGGGATTGGGGCGGATGATTTATGGGCTGACAGTAGCTGCGTTTTGCCGTCCACCTCGATCAACAACAACCGTGCGCCATCCCCCAAAGGCAGGGCCTCGATCAGTTTCATGCGACGTCCGCGGTGCAGTTGCGCCCCCAAGGTGCCCTTGTGGCGTTTGATCCAAAATTGCAGTGCCAATAATGCGGCCAAAAAGACCACAACAACACTGATTTGGGTAAGTGATACATCCGACATTTGGCACCTTTTTGCGGGTTTTGCGCAAAAAGAAGCAATTTGCGTGCCAAGTTATAAATTTGGTATGTTTACAACCTGTTTCGGCGGGTATTGTGGCCGTGGCCCGCAAGGCTGCGGGCCGCTGCGTCAAATTTACGACAGGTTGGGGTTTACAGGCTTTCCATCCGCTTTTCAGGCTCGACAATCTCGCCAAAGCGAATGCCGAACCGTTCGCCAACCATCACAACCTCGCCTTTGGCGATCATGGTGCCATTGATCAGAATATCCAGCGGATCACCGGCCAGACGGTCCAACTCGATCACGGACCCTTCATTCAGGCGCAACAAATCGCGGATGGTGATTTCGGCGCGGCCCACCTCGACCGACATTTTGACGTCGATATTTTCCAAAACACGCAGGTTTTCAATCCCAGCGCGCGGGGTTGGGGTGGCTTCGGTCATGTCGGGGGTTTGGTCTTCGGTATCAGCCATGTGAACCTCTATTCATCTTCTTGTGGGGATTTAATGCGGCCATTTAAATGCAGGGCCGCCTGCGGGCCAACCTGACCCATTTCAGCCATAAACATTGCGCGCCCTTCAACTTGCAGCGTAATGCCATCGGCGATGTTGATCGGGAAGGTGTCCCCGGGTTGCAGGCGCAGCAGTTTGCCCATTGATACCTCGGGATCGGCCAAATGGCCGGTGACCGTCAGTGGAATGTTCAAGATTGCCCGTTCCAGCTTTTCGCGCCACGAAAGGTCATCCTCGATAAAGTCGCTCTGCATCCGCGAGCGCAGCAAAGATGCAATTGGTTTCAGCGTCTGCAGCGGGTAAATCACATCAAAGGTTGCGGGTTCACCGCCGGGCAGCTGCACCACAAAGGAACAGATAATCACCATTTCGCCGCCATCGACGAAGGACGCGAATTGGATGTTCTCTTCACGCCCCTGAATGGCAAAGCTGATGGGGGTCAGATCGCGCCATGCCACTTCCAGCGCCTTATTCAGACCCTCGGTGACAATTTCAATCACACGCTGTTCGGTTGCGGTAAATTCCCCAACAGCACGTTTCATCGGTGTGACCACCGATCCGCCATAATAACTGTCGGTCAAAAGCGAGATAAAGCTGGGCGGAACAACCATCAACTGTGTGCCGCGCAGCTCATCAATTTTGCTGGTGGTCAG
>JALQTR010000139.1 GCA_023260835.1 Paracoccaceae bacterium | reverse complement strand
GAAGGATTGGCGGCGGGTCGCCACCCGATATGACCGCTGCCCCGAAGTCTTCCTCTCGGCCATCGCTCTCGCCGCAACAGTCATGTTTTGGTTATGAGTCCTGACCCTAGATTAAACGCGACGCCAAAGCGCGTTTTCGCCAAGGTTTTCAACAAATTGTGCGTGACGGGTGGCTTCGGCTTCTGTTAACCTTGGCGCAAGGGGGGCAGGGCGCCCCTTTGCCGGTGCCGATACCTGTGCAGACCCCTGATCTGCGGTTTGGCCGTGGGCTGCCCCGAGCACCAAATCGGGCTGCCGGCCGCCGATCAGTTCCAAATATACCTCGGCCAGAATTTCTGAATCCAGCAAGGCGCCATGCAGCGTGCGGGCGGAATTGTCGATCATAAACCGGCGGCACAGCGCATCCAAGGACGCGGGCGAGCCGGGGAATTTCCGCCGCGCCATGTCCAGCGTGTCAATCGCTTGGGTCATTGGCAATTTGGGCAGACCGGCCCAGCCCAGTTCAGCATTCAGGAATTTCATATCAAAGGCCGCGTTATGGATAACCAATTTGGCATCGCCGATGAAATCCAGAAAATCCTGAGCGACCTGTTCAAAAAGGGGTTTATCGCGCAGAAAATCATCGCCCAGCCCATGCACCTTGAACGCCGCTTCGGGCATGGGGCGTTTGGGGTTGATGTAGACGTGAAAGGTTTGGCCGGTGGGAACGTGATTGACCAATTCAACCGCGCCAATTTCAACGATGCGATCGCCCTCGGCCGGTTCAAACCCTGTGGTTTCGGTGTCCAGAACGATCTCACGCATGTTGTTTTCCCCTGATATCGGCCAATATGGCGCGCACCTGTGCGGCGGCATGATCCAATGTGTCGGTTTCAATCACATAATCCGCGCGGGCGCATTTTTCCGCATTGGGCATTTGTTTCGCCAGAATTTGATCCAATTGCGCCGCATCCATGGTGCCACGGGCCAAAACGCGGGCGCGCTGACTATCTGCGGGGGCTGTGACACAGGCCACCGCATCCATATGGGCATCCCCGCCGGTTTCATACAGCATTGGAATGTCCAAAACCACAATATCCGCGCTGGCCTGCGCGATGAAATCGGCGCGATCCCGCGCCACGATGGGATGAACGATGGATTCCAGCCAGGCAAAATCCGCCGGTTCAGCCTGTAGATGCGCCCGCAACGCGGCGCGATCCACAGCCCCATCGCAAACGGCCTGCGGCACGCGCGCGGCAATCGGGGCCACCGCCGCACCGCCCTTGGCATAGGCGCGATGCACAGCTGCATCCGCATCCCAAACGGCACAGCCTGCATCGGCAAACATCCGCGCCGTGGTGGATTTACCCATGCCAATCGATCCGGTCAGGCCCAAACGAAACGTCATGCCAATACCGCGTTGCGCAGGTCATCATCAACCTGTGGTTTGATGCCGAACCATGCCTCAAACCCCGGGGCGGCCTGATGCAGCAGCATGCCCAGCCCATCCACCGTGCGGCAGCCTTTGGCCCGCGCCGCGACCAACAGCGGCGTTTCAAGCGGCGCATAAACCAAATCCGTGACCAAGGCCGAGGCGGGCAGGGCGGTCAGATCCAGATCAAGCGGCGGCTTTCCCGTCATCCCCAATGATGTTGTATTCACCAAAAGCTGCGCCTGGCACAGGGTTTGCGGCACATCATCCCAATCAATGACGCGAATGGATGCACCAAATTCCTGTGCCAACCCTTCGGCGCGGCTGCGGGTGCGATTGGCCAGTAGGATCTGGCCAACACCTTCATCCATCAGGGCAACAAGAATGGCGCGCGCAGCACCGCCTGCCCCCAGAACAACCGCCGTGATACCCTGAAAATCAAACCCCGGCGCGCCGGATTTCAGGTTTTCGATAAACCCAATCCCATCTGTGTTATCGGCCTGAATGCTGCCATCCGCAGCAAAGACCAGCGTATTTGCCGCCCCTATCCGGCGCGCGCGGTCTGTCACATGGTCAGCCAAGGCCAAGGCTGCCTCTTTATGCGGTATAGTGATGTTGGCCCCTTTGAACCCCATTTTTGGCATGGCCGTCAGGACCTGTGCCAAATCATCCGGTTCCACATGCAGCGGCACATAATATCCGCCTATATTATAACGGGTTAGCCACGTCCCATGCAGGATGGGGGATTTGCTGTGCGCAATCGGCGCGCCGATCACAGCGGCAAGGGGTTTTTTGGGCGTGGTCAAAATGTCAGCTCCTGCCGGATGGTCAGCCAATTAATAAAGGGCAGCAATGGCATGCCCTGAATAGCAAAGATATCGCCTTCGATCCGGTCAAACAAGATAATCCCTTCGGCTTCGATCCTATATCCGCCCACACAATACTGCACCTTATCCCAATGCGCATCAACATAGGCGCGAATAAACCCATCCGACAGCGGCCGCATATGCATCCGGACCGTTTCAACATGGCGCCAGACGGGCTGACCGGCTTCATAAACAACCAAGGCCGAGTGCAATTTATGCGCAGACCCCTGTAGAGCCTGAATTTGTTGGGCCAATTCATGTTTATCCGCGGCTTTCCCCAGCGCCTGACCCTGATGATCCAGCACCTGATCTGCACCCAATACCCGCGCCTGCGGATGTTTGTTTGATAGCTTCAGCGCCTTCATTTCAGCCAAAGCATCAGCCTGATCACGGGGGGACAGGCCTTCGGCGGTGAAACTTTGGCGCAGGGCTTCCTCATCAATGCGGGCGGGCAGGGCGGTGAAATCAATCCCTGCCTGTGCCAATAGCTGCGCCCGAATGGGCGAGGACGATGCCAAAATCAATTCCATTGTGGATAACCCCGTGTAAAACCCGCTGGACAGATCATAGAAAGAAGCGTGCACAGATCCAAGCCCCTGCGCGATTTTGCCATTTTCCATGTTTTTCAGGCAAGAATGCGATTTTTATTGGGCTGAGGGTAAGGATAAATGGGCCACGATGATAAAGACCAGCATCCAAAACTTATCCCAAAACTTATCCTTCACTAAAGCAATATAACTGATGGGTTTTTGCGGATTATCCACAGCGCTGTTTTACGCGTTTTACACCTGTGGACTTCACCTGTATAAATGAGTAATCCACAGAAAAGACTGTACCTAACAACATCATCTTTTCTTATTCTTTCTTTATTATTGATAAAGGATCCAACGATGTCCGACCTGCTTTTTACCGCGTATCCTTGGGTGAAATCATTGCATATTATGGCCGTGATGTCATGGATGGCAGGGTTGTTCTATCTGCCGCGGCTTTATGTCTATCATGCGGAACAATCCGCACGCGGCGATCAGTTGGATGACACGTTTCAGGTGATGGAACGGCGTCTGCTGCGCGGCATTATGAACCCCGCGATGATTGTGACATGGATTTGCGGTTTGATGATGGTGTTCACGCCCGGTATTGTGGATTGGTCCTATGTCTGGCCATGGACCAAGGCGGGCAGCGTTTTGGCGATGACCTGGTTTCACCATTGGTGCATCGTGCATCGTAAAAAATTCCTGAACGGTGAAAACGTTAAAACCGGCCGGTATTTTCGAATGATGAATGAGGTTCCAACCCTGCTGATGGTGGTGATTGTGATCTCTGTCATTGTTAAATTTTGACCTTTTGATTGACCATTGCGGCCATTTCCTGATAGGGGCGCGCAAGGCCTGCCCGTCCGGGTATGGCATCATCCGAATTTATATATCATGATTGGCGCCCAGATGTCTGGGTTTGGCCCTATTTTGAAAGGCGCGTCCCGTGACAGCTGAACGTTTGAATCTGGCCGATTTAAAGGCCCAAAGCCCCAAAGATTTGTTGTCCATGGCAGAAGAGCTGGACATTGAAAACGCATCCACCATGCGCAAGGGCGAAATGATGTTCCAGATCCTGCGTGAGCGCGCGGATGAGGGGTGGGAGATCGGCGGCGACGGCGTGTTGGAAGTGCTGCAAGACGGGTTTGGCTTTCTGCGATCGCCCGAAGCGAACTATCTGCCGGGTCCGGATGATATTTATGTCTCGCCCGAGATGATCCGCAAATTTTCAATGCGCACGGGCGACACGGTCGAGGGCGTGATTAAGGCGCCTGAAGACAATGAACGGTATTTCGCGCTGATGGATGTGGGCCAGATCAATTTTGAAGCCCCTGAAAAGGCGCGGCATAAGATTGCATTTGATAACCTGACGCCGCTTTACCCCGATGAACGGTTGCGGATGGAAATTGATGATCCAACGGTGAAGGATCGGTCCAGCCGGATCATTGATATTGTGTCCCCAATCGGCAAGGGGCAGCGGTCACTGATCGTGGCACCGCCACGCACTGGTAAGACCGTTTTGTTGCAAAATATCGCGCATTCGATCGAAAAGAACCACCCAGAATGCTATCTGATTGTGCTTCTGATCGATGAACGCCCAGAAGAGGTGACGGATATGCAGCGGTCCGTGAAGGGCGAGGTTATCTCCAGCACCTTTGACGAACCTGCCACGCGCCACGTTGCCGTGTCCGAAATGGTGATCGAAAAGGCAAAGCGTTTGGTCGAACACAAACGCGATGTTGTTATCTTGTTGGATTCGATCACTCGTTTGGGCCGTGCATTCAACACGGTTGTGCCCAGTTCGGGTAAGGTGCTGACCGGCGGTGTGGACGCAAACGCCCTGCAGCGGCCAAAACGGTTCTTCGGTGCCGCGCGTAATATTGAAGAAGGCGGGTCGCTGACCATTATCTCAACCGCGCTGATCGACACGGGCAGCCGCATGGACGAGGTTATTTTCGAAGAATTTAAGGGCACAGGGAACTCGGAAATTGTTCTGGATCGCAAAGTCGCCGATAAACGCGTCTTCCCTGCGATTGATATTCTGAAATCCGGCACCCGCAAAGAGGATCTGTTGGTTGACAAACTGGATCTGCAGAAAACATTTGTCCTGCGCCGCATCCTGAACCCAATGGGAACAACCGATGCGATTGAATTCCTGCTGTCCAAATTGAAACAGACCAAATCAAATTCCGATTTCTTCGATTCAATGAACAGCTAATCATGCGCCGCGGGCGCGGGGTGATGTGATGGACACAATTTTTGCACTGGCCACAGCCCAAGGGAAAGCCGGGGTTGCGGTGATCCGCATCAGCGGGCCACTGGCATGGGATGCCGCGGCACAGATTTGCGGCCGGCTGCCGCACCCACGCGGATCAGCCCTGCGCGCGCTTTATGCGGCGGATGGATTGATCATTGATCATGCGCTGGTTTTGGCATTCGAAGAAAAGGCCAGCTTTACGGGTGAAAAAACCGTTGAATTCCAAACGCATGGCAGCATCGCGGTTGTCCAATCCCTGCTGTCACGTTTGGCACAAATCGATGGGCTGCGCATTGCGGCCCCTGGTGAATTCACCCGCCGGGCGCTGGAAAACGGTCAGCTGGACCTGACACAGGTCGAAGGGCTGGCCGATTTGATTGATGCCGAAACAGAGGCACAGCGCAAACACGCCCTGCAGGTGTTTCAGGGCGCGCTATCCGGCCAAATCGAACACTGGCGCCGCGATCTGATCCGCGCCGCGGCCCTGCTGGAGGCCGTCATCGATTTCGCAGATGAGGATGTGCCAGAAGACGTCACCCCCGAAGTGCAGGCCCTGTTGACCAAAGTTCAGGCCGATATTGAATCGCAACTGCGCGGGCAAAAAAACACTGAACGGTTAAAAACAGGGTATGAGGTCGCAATCATCGGCGCGCCAAATGTGGGGAAATCCACGCTGTTGAATACATTGGCGGGGCGCGATGCGGCCATCACGTCGTCCATCGCCGGAACCACCCGCGATGTGATCGAGGTGCGCATGGATATCGGCGGCTGGCCGGTCACATTGTTGGACACAGCAGGCATCCGCGACAGCGACGATGTGATCGAACAGGCGGGGATCGCCCTTGCGCACAAACGCGGTCAGGCGGCGGATATGCGCCTGATCCTGATCGAGGATGGAAAGGCGCCGCCGGTGACCCCACAACCGGGCGATATTGTGCGAATCTGTAAGGCGGATTTGGGTGGTGAAGGCGCTGACCATATTTCGGCCAAAACCGGCTATGGCATTGATGCCCTGATCCACGAAATATCGGATCAATTAGCACATCTTGGGGATAACCTGTCACTGGCGTCTACCGAAAGGCATCGGCAATCATTGAATTTCGCTCTGGATGCGCTTGGAAATGCGCAAATCCAACTCTCCCACGGGGGGGATTTTTATGATATAACCGCAGAAGAACTGCGCACGGCGGTGCGCGCACTTGAAAGCATTGTCGGCCGTGTGGATGTAGAGGATCTGTTGGATGAAATTTTTGCGTCATTCTGCTTGGGTAAGTAAGGAGTGTTTCACGTGAAACAATTCGATGTCATCGTTGTTGGCGGCGGACATGCCGGCTGTGACGCGGCGCACGCGTCTGCACGGATGGGGGCAAAGACCGCCCTGATCACCCTGCGAGCCGAGGACCTGGGTGTTATGTCTTGCAATCCGGCCATTGGCGGGTTGGGTAAGGGGCATCTGGTGCGCGAAGTTGATGCCATGGATGGCGTGATGGGGCGCGCGGCTGATGCGGCTGGAATCCAGTTTCGCCTTTTGAACCGTAAGAAAGGGCCGGCTGTGCAGGGCCCCCGCGCGCAGGCGGACCGCGCTCTGTACCGCGCATTTATGGCCTATGAAATGGCGCAAACGCAGGGGCTTGATGTCATCACAGCAGAAGTCGCCGGTTTAATCCTGTCGGATGGGCGCGTACAGGGGGTGACCCTTGCAGGCGGGGTGGAGATCAAGGCAAGCGCGGTTATCCTGACCACGGGTACCTTCCTGAATGGTTTGGTTCATATTGGGGATGAAACATTTCCTGCTGGCCGAATGGGGGATAAGCCATCCATCTTGCTCGCCCAGCAAATAAACGGATTTGGCCTGCCGATGGGGCGCCTGAAAACGGGCACGCCACCACGGTTGAACGGAAAAACCATTAACTGGGATGTTCTGGGGGATCAGCCAGGTGATGAGGATCCGGCGCTGTTTTCATTCCTGTCAACAGCGGTTCAGGCGCGGCAGATATCTTGTGGAATTACCCACACAAACGAAGCCACACATGACATCATTCGCAAAAACCTAGATAAATCAGCCATGTATGGCGGTATGATCGAGGGGGTAGGCCCGCGGTATTGCCCATCAATCGAAGATAAGGTGGTGCGTTTTGCGGATAAACCATCACATCAGGTTTTCCTTGAACCCGAGGGGCTGACAACAGACACGGTATATCCAAACGGCATATCAACTTCCCTGCCGCGCAGTGTACAGGATGATTATGTTCGGTCCATGCTTGGCCTAGAACAGGTCGAAATCGTCCAGCCGGGATATGCAATCGAATATGATTATGTCGACCCACGTGCTCTGGATGACCGGTTGGCGTTGAAATCTGTCGATGGCCTATATCTGGCGGGACAAATCAACGGAACCACCGGTTATGAGGAGGCCGCAGCCCAGGGTCTTGTGGCTGGCCTGAACGCAGCCGCCGGTACGTTGGGCAAGGATCCGGTGCGTTTCAGCCGGTCGTCAAGCTACATCGGGGTGATGGTGGATGATCTGATCACGCGTGGTGTGACGGAACCCTACCGCATGTTCACCTCGCGCGCTGAATTCCGACTGTCTCTGCGCGCAGATAATGCAGACCAGCGCCTGACGGAAAAAGGCGTCGCCATTGGTTGTGTTGGTGAGGAACGCAAAAGGGTCTACGGCGAAAAGGCCGAGGCGTTGGCCGCGGGCCGACAAGCGCTAACAGACCAAAGCTATACCCCACGTATGTTGATGTCAGCTGGGATTAACGTCACAGCAGACGGTCCACGCCGCAATGGAATTCAGGCCTTGGCCATACCGGGCGCCACATTCGACATGTTGCTGCAATTATCCCCTGAATTGGCGGCGTATCCGCGGCATATCCAGGACCAACTGCACCGTGACGCAACCTACAGCAGCTATATTCAGCGGCAAGAGCGTGACGTTGCCGCGTTGAAAAAATACGAATCCATGCAAATTCCCACTGATTTTATGTATTCAGGTATATCAGGCCTGTCGAATGAGGTCCGCGGCAAGCTAGAGGCGGCAAAACCAGTCAACATTGCGCAGGCATCCCGCATTGAAGGGGTTACGCCTGCCGCAATTACCTTGCTGTTGGCGGCGCTTCGGTCCGGTTCAGAAAGTAAAACCGCATGACGGGGGCGGTGGATCAATTTGTTTCACGTGAAACATCTGAAGACCTGCAGCATTATGCCGCCCTGTTGAAAAAATGGAACGCGGCAATCAATTTGATCGCCCCGTCGACGGTCGACCAGGTTTGGGATCGTCACATCCGCGATAGCCTACAAATTGCGGCCAATATCCCAAAGAACACCACATCTTGGGTCGATCTGGGGTCTGGTGGCGGGTTGCCAGGCTTGGTTGTGGCGATCGTTGCGAAACATAATCATCCGGATTTGCGTATAACATTGGTCGAAAGCGATCAGCGAAAGTGCAGCTTTTTGCGCACCGTGATCCGCGAATTGGGGTTAAACGCCACAGTAACGGCTCGCCGGATCGAAGACATTCCCCCGTTGCAGCCTGATGTGATTTCCGCGCGCGCCTTGGCCGCGCTGCCCCTATTGCTGCGGTTTTTTCATCATCACGCGACATCAAAGACGGTGGGGATCTTTCCAAAGGGTGAAAAGTGGCAGGCAGAATTGGCCGAGGCACAGCAGGATTGGCGCTTTTCTTTCGAAACAGCTGCCAGTACAACGGATGAAAACGCCGTCATTTTCTTTGTGAAAGAGGTCACCCCGTGCAAACCGTAACCCCCAAAAAGCAGCCTAAAATCATTGCCGTCAGCAATCAAAAGGGCGGCGTTGGTAAAACCACAACGGCCATCAATCTGGGCGCAGCTTTGGCCGAGGCGGGGTGCAAGACGCTGATAATTGACCTTGATCCGCAGGGGAATGCGTCAACGGGATTGGGTGTGTCGCACACCGATCGTGGCACCAGCAGCTATGATTTACTGGTCGATGGTGCGGCTTTAGCCGATGTTTCGCACGCCTGCGATGTGGCGGGGCTGAACATTGTTCCTGCAACCGCCGATCTCAGCTCGGCTGATGTGGAATTGGCGGATAAATCTGGCCGTGTTGGGTTCTTGCGCAAGGCGTTGCGGGATCAAATGGGGGAATTGGCGGATTATCAATTTGTGTTGATCGATTGCCCGCCGTCCCTGAATTTATTGACGATTAACGCGATGGTGGCAGCGGATTCAATTCTGGTTCCACTGCAATCGGAATTTTTCGCGCTCGAGGGGTTATCGCAGCTGATGTTGACCCTGCGCGAGGTTCGCCAAGGCGCCAACCCCGATTTGCGCATCGAAGGCATCGTCCTGACAATGTATGACAAACGCAACAATCTATCCTTGCAGGTCGAGGAAGACGCGCGCGAAAATCTGGGGGATTTGGTGTTCAAAACCGTCATCCCCCGAAATGTGCGCCTGTCCGAGGCGCCCAGCTTTGCCAAACCCATATTGGATTACGACAAAAATTCGGCCGGCGCAGTGGCCTATCGCGCGCTGGCCGCGGAATTATTGGCCCTAAACGGCCAGACAGCAGGAGGGGTGAAATGACCCAAAATTCAGACAAGAAGCGCGGTTTGGCACGTGGGATTTCGGCGCTGATGGCGGATATTGGGCCGATGGGGGATCCCATGGCGCCGGCGCCGCGTCCTGACCGGATGGTCGCGATTGATCGCATCTTTGCCAACCCTGATCAGCCGCGCCGTCAATTCAATCCTGAAGATTTGGCTGAACTGGCGGCTTCGATCGCGGAAAAAGGGGTCATTCAGCCGATCATCCTGCGCGAACGTGGTCAAAGCGGCACATATGAAATTGTCGCGGGCGAACGCCGCTGGCGCGCGTCGCAAATGGCGCAGCTGCATGAAATCCCTGCCATTATCCGTGATTATTCAGACACTGAAGTGCTGGAGGTTGCCATCATTGAAAACATTCAGCGCGCGGATTTAAACCCCATGGACGAAGCCGCGGGTTACCAACAGCTGATGGATAAATTTGGCCACACCCAAGAAAAGCTGGCGCAGGCCCTGGGCAAAAGCCGTCCCTATATTGCGAACCTTCTGCGCCTGCTGCATTTGCCGGCCGAGGTTCAGTCCTATTTGCGCAATGGCCAATTAACCCCGGGCCATGCGCGGCCGCTGATCACCTCGGGTGATCCTGCTGGATTGGCGCGCAAGGTTGTTGCGCAGGGCCTGTCCGTGCGCGCCACGGAAAAATTGGTCAAACAATTCGACACGCTTGATCGGCCAGAACGCAAAAAACCCGCCCCCGAAAAGGATGCGGATACTCGCGCGATTGAGGGGGATTTGACGGCAGCTTTGGGCATGAAGGTCAGCATCAATTATGGCGCGGCACGGGACGGCGGCACCGTGACGATTCAGTATAAAACACTGGATCAGCTGGATGATTTGTGCGCACGGCTGACAGGGTTTTAATCCCCTTCGGGCCGTGTCCAGATAAAGATCAATGCCGCTGACAGGACCAAAACCTGAACAGCCAGAACATAAACGGGCGCGCCCAATAGGATTGACAGCGCAAAGGCCAGGCCAATCATACCTGTTGCACGCCACTTCGCAGGGCGATGGATGATCCCACCGGCGCGCCATGCCACAATCATTGGACCGAACCGTTTATGGTTCAGCAACCAATCGTGATATCGCTGCGATGATTTTGAAAAACAAAATCCGGCCAACAGGATCAGCGGCACTGTTGGCACCAATGGCAAAACAATGCCGGCGATGCCGACGCCCAGCGATGTAAAGCCGGCGATGATCCAAAACGCCCTCATTGCAGATCCTCGAACAATTTGCTGACCACCGCGTTCAGAACCAACCGCCCATCGGGTGTTGCGCGGATGTGGGTGTCGGTGCATTCAATCATCCCCATCTGAACCAGATCCCGCAGCGCATCCCCATTAAATTCAGAGCCAATCATCGCCTGCAACCGAACGCGATCGCAGCCTTCGGTCAAACGCAGGCTCATCATCAGGTATTCTTGCGCGCAGTCAATCGGGGACAGGGGGGCCTCGTCGCAGCCATATCCGTTTTGCGCGATGGCCAACCATTGGGCGGGGTCGCGCGGGGCCTCGGTCGCGCGGCGCCCGCACAAATCGGTGATGCGGCCATGCGCGCCCGGGCCAATGCCAATATAATCGCCATACCGCCAATAAATTAAGTTATGCTGCGATTCAGATCCGGGGCGGGCATAGTTGGATACCTCATACCCGTGAAACCCATAGTCGCGGCAAATATCGGTTGTAACGTCATACATATCGGCGGCGGCATCATCCCCAGGCAGGCCGCGCAGCCCACCGCGCGCTTGGCGCTGCGCAAAGACGGTTCCTGGTTCAACCGTCAATTGATACAGGGATAAATGGTCAATCGCCATGTCCAGCGCGCGCCTCAGCTCGGCCTCCCACATGGGTAGCGTTTGGCCCTGACGCGCATAGATCAGATCAAAGCTGACACGGTCAAACGCGGCTCGGGCGATGTCAAATGCGGCCAAGGCCTCATCCACGTCATGCATCCGGCCAAGCGCGCGCAAGTCGTTATTATTCAGAGCCTGAATACCAAGGGATACGCGATTAATCCCCGCCATGCGGAAGGCGGCGAATTTGCTGGCATCGACGGAAGTTGGGTTCGCCTCGAGCGTGGCCTCGAAATCATTGGCCAATGACCAGCGGGCGCGAATGCGGTCCATTATCGCATCGACCAGCGACGCCGGCATTAAACTGGGGGTGCCGCCGCCGAAAAACACGGTGTTCAGAATGCGGCCCTGCGTTCGATCGGCCCAGGCATCGATCTGCGCCAAATACGCAGCTTGCCACGCATCCACACCAATCGATGCGGATACGTGGGAATTGAAATCACAATAGGGGCATTTCGACGCGCAAAACGGCCAATGCAAATACAGGCCAAAGCCCGCGTTTTGCCAATCAGCGGTCAAAGCAGCCCGCCATCAACAATTCAAACGCCCGCCCGCGGTGGGACAATTTGTTCTTTTCCCACCGATCCATCTGCGCGAAAGTCACATCATGCCCATCGGGCATAAAGATCGGGTCATACCCATGACCCTGATCCCCGCGCATGGGCCAAGTGATTTGCCCGCGGATGCGGCCCTCGAACAGCTCGGCGTGGCCATCGGGCCAAGCCAGCGCCAAGGTGCAGCAAAAATGCGCTACATAGGGGGCAGGGGCCTTCTGCCGCTGCAGGCGTGACCAAACCTTTTCCATCGCCATCGGGAAATCACGCCCATTGGGTGTTTCGGCCCAATCGGCGGTGTAGACACCGGGAAAGCCGCCAAACGCCTCGACCGACAGGCCGGAATCATCCGACAGGGCGGGCAGCCCCGTGGCCGCGGCGGCGGCCTGCGCTTTGGTCAGGGCGTTGGCACGAAATGTGGTGCCCAGCTCGGCCGGTTCGGGCAGGTCATACCCGTCTGCCCCCACGGCGCGCACGCCCAGGGGCGCCAACAGGGCGGCAATTTCTTCCAGTTTTCCCGTGTTATGGGTGGCGACCAACAGCGTGTCGCCGGTGAATTTGCGGGTCATTCGCAGGCCTGTAATTGCAGGGCGTTCAGCTGCGCTACGCCATCGCTGGCCAGATCCATCAGCGCGTTCATCTGATCGCGGGTAAAGGTGGATCCTTCAGCGGACATTTGCACCTCGATCAGGCGGCCAGATCCGGTCATGATGAAATTGCCATCAACGCCCGCTTCGCTGTCTTCGGGGTAATCCAAATCCATCACCGCCTGTCCGGCATAGATACCACAGGAAATGGCGGCCACCGGATCCACCAACGGGTCGGATGTGACCAGCCCCGCCTTCATCAGTTTATTCACCGCCAAACGCAGCGCGACCCAGCCGCCGGTGATCGCGGCGCAGCGGGTGCCGCCATCGGCCTGAATCACATCGCAATCGATGGTGATTTGGCGTTCGCCCAATGCCACGCGGTCCACCCCTGCGCGCAAGGCGCGACCGATCAGGCGCTGAATTTCCACGGTGCGCCCGCCCTGTTTGCCGCTGGCGGCTTCGCGGCGCATCCGGCTGCTGGTTGATCGCGGCAGCATCCCATATTCCGCGGTCACCCAGCCCAGCCCTGACCCCTTGATAAAGGGCGGCACCCGATCCTCCAGCGTGGCGGTGCAGATCACATGGGTATCGCCCATTTTAATCAAACAGGACCCTTCGGCATGTTTGGTCACATTCACATCAATCGAGACAGAGCGCATTTCATTCAGTTGACGGCCAGAGGGACGCATGGGGCAATTCCTTATATATGGGTTTTCCACGGGCATAACGGGTTCCAAGCCCCGCATGCAAGCCCCAGGAAAATTTTGCGTGGTTTATATGGCGGCAGGGTCAGAACACTTGTTGATCACCATCAGCTGGCCAGGCGCGAACTCCTCGACCACTATGATTGCCCAAACAGCGGCTTCTTTCAGGTCGTTTTCGAATATCAGATCATCGAAATTGGCGCCATGTGATAGGTCATTTAGTAGGCAGCCAGGGATTTCCACTTTACACGTTTCGTTTAAAAAATTCAGAAATGCACTGAAATTATCTTTATCCGGCTGGCAAAATTTCCAAACGCCTTCAATTACGGAACGAATTGCGTTCGCAGTGGTGTGGTCTGGCAGAACGGACGCTTGTTTGACGGCATAAATATGTTGCAGCTGATGGTAATGCGGCGTCGCAAATACCTTGTTCTTAGATATACGGTGGCCATGTCCATCAAACAGTAGCTCATAAATATCGTTCTTATCAAAAAGCCCATGCTGTGCGATGTTATAGAACTGACTGTTATGGGTCAGGATGAGCATTTTGGATTTCGGTAACTCGGTTTTATTAAAGACAATTACGCCGGTTTTCTTTATCCGCAGCAGCCGCAAGGTTTGCACAATCTTATAAATATAATCCAATGACAGGGACGAAACCGGATCATCAATGATGAAAAACAGCTTTTCGTAATCTTCCTTTGTTGCCACCTTCAGATGTG
>JALQTR010000087.1 GCA_023260835.1 Paracoccaceae bacterium | reverse complement strand
CAGCAAAAGGGGCTGTGCCTTGTCAATGAAATCGGGCTGGATCCCGGGATTGACCATCTGATGGCCCATGCCCTGGTCGAAGATTACCGTGCCACCGCACCGGCGCAGGATCAAAACACCCTGTCGTTCCTGTCTTACTGTGGCGGCGTGCCAAAAATACCAAACCCGTTTCGGTATAAATTCAGCTGGTCGCCGGTTGGGGTGCTCAAGGCGCTGCGCTCACCGTCGAAATCGATCAAGGGCGGCGCACCGTTGGATGTGGCGCGGCCATGGGATGCAATCACCAGCTACACCGCGCCCCTGCCCACCCCCGTGGCGTTCGAGGTTTACCCAAACCGCGATTCCATTCCCTTTGTCGATCAATACCATTTTGATCCAAAATGGCCGATCGACACATTCGTACGCGGCACATTGCGGTTGAATGGATGGAAGGATGCTTGGGCCGATGTGTTTGCCAAAATCGAAACGCTGACAGGGCCTGAAGGCGATGCAGAGCTTGCACGCATGGCCGATGGGTTTTGGGCCGAAAACGCCTATGACGAGGGCGAGCCTGATCGCGTCATCCTGTGTGTTGATCTGCGCGCCGTGGATAAAAACGGGCAAGATGCATGGCATAAGACCTATGTGATGGATGCATGGGGGGACGGTCGCGGCACCGCCATGGCGCGGTTGGTGTCTGTGCCTGTGTCATTGGCGATCGAGGCGGTTTTGGACGGCGAAATGCCCGCCGGGATCAGCGCCGCCACCAATGATCCAAAATTGATCGACCGCTTTATGGGGGAAATCGGCCAATTGGCACAGCATTTAAATGTAGTCGACCACAAAGCGTAACTTGAAACGCTATGACATCAAAGGCCCGCCCAAATCCGATTGGGTGGGCCTTTTTCATATCCAAACCCAATCAAGGGTTCAGACGATACCCACCCGCTTCGGTTTGCAGCAGGCGCGCATTGTTTGGTTGCTCTTCTATTTTTTGCCGCAGACGGTACACGTGGGTTTCTAATGTGTGGGTCGTCACGGCAGCGTTATAACCCCAGACCTCGTGCAGCAGGGTTTCGCGTGGCACCACCTGCCCCTTGGCACGGTACAGATGTTTCAGAATATTGGTTTCCTTTTCCGTCAGACGGATCTTTTTATCATCTTGCGTGATCAGCAGCTTGGCCGATGGTTGGAAGCTGTAAGGCCCCATTACAAAAACCGCATCTTCGGATTGTTCATGCTGGCGCAGCTGCGCGCGCAGACGCGCCAGCAGCACGGGAAATTTGAAGGGTTTGGTGATGTAATCATTCGCGCCCGAATCCAGACCCAAAATCGTATCGGCGTCGCTGTCATGCCCGGTCAGCATTACAACGGGGGATTTGACCCCGCGTTTGCGCATCAATTTGCACAGTTCGCGGCCGTCCGTATCGGGCAATCCAACATCCAAAACAATCAGATCAAAATTTTGATCGGCAACGATGGCCAAACCCGCTTGGCCACAATCGGCTTGGGTGACGTCAAACTCTTGCGTCATCAGCAGCTGTTCGCACAGGGCCTCGCGCAGATCATCATCGTCATCCACCAGTAAAATTTGTTTCAGCTGGGCCATTTGTTCATCCCTTTTTATGGTCGGGCAGGTAATTTTTACTGTAACCCACGTTGCGCGCAACAGACCCCGCGGACAAGCCCACGCAACATAATTTCACGCGAATGTGTGGGAATTGCCGGCTTTGTTACAGATTTTCTTGTCACCACAGGGGCTTTTAAATCCAGCCCCCACAGATTAGGAACAAGTAACCCAAATGGAATAACCCGCCTGATATGACCCTTTTTACGCCCACCCCCACCGAACTGATCGCACGTGCGCGTGGGGATTTGCGCATGGGGTTTCCGGTTTTATTGCTGGGGGCAAAGCCCAGTTTGGTGCTGGCCGCAGAAACCCTGCAGGCACCGCGCCTGAGGGCGCTTTGTTCGATGCAGCAGCCTGTAGATTTGGCCATTACAGCACGGCGGGCGCAGTCGTTGAAATTGGCCGCATATGATGGGGATTTGGCGCGGATTTCCCTGCCGACTGATGCAGATGCCGCATGGGTGCAAGCCGTGGCAGATCCGGCGCAGGATCTAACCGCCCCGATGAAGGGGCCATTTGCGCCGCTGCGGGGCGGCGATGCCGCACCCCATCGCGCGGCGTTGGCCCTTTGTAAAACCGCGCAATTGTTGCCTGCGGCATTAATTGCACCGCTGGCGTTAGATGATCTGCCTGCCTACATCACGCGCTTGCCGCTGGACGGTTTGGATGCGTTGTTAACCCAAGATGTGCTGCTGCACCCCGTCGCGGCCGCACGCCTGCCCACCGCGGCACATGAAACCGGACGGCTGCATATCTTTCGCCCCGCAGACAGCGGCACCGAACATTACGCGATGGAACTGGGTCGCCCCGATCGCGCTGCGCCTGTTTTGGTGCGCCTGCATTCGGCCTGTTTTACCGGCGATGTGATGGGATCACTGAAATGCGATTGCGGCCCGCAATTGCACGCCGCCATGGCGCAAATGGGCGCCGAAGCAGGGGGCGTTCTACTGTATCTGAACCAAGAGGGGCGCGGCATTGGTCTGGTCAATAAAATGCGCGCCTATGCCCTGCAGGATCAGGGGTTTGATACGGTCGAAGCCAATCACCGATTGGGGTTCGAAGACGATGAACGCGATTTTCGGATTGGTGCGCAAATTCTGCGCAAAATGGGTATCACGCAGGTGCGCCTGATGACCAACAACCCACGCAAAATTGCCATGATGCAAGATCAGGGGATTGACGTGGTAGAACGCGTGGCCCTGCGCGTGGGCGAAGGCGCGCATAATCGCGCCTATCTGGCCACAAAGGCGCATAAATCAGGCCATCTGTTATGACCCCGAAACCACAGGATTTGGTGCTGGGCCGAACTGGCCTGCGATTTTTGGGCCGGCATTTCCCATGCTCCATCGGCAAAGGCGGCGTGCGCCGCAATAAACGCGAAGGCGATGGTGCCACCCCAACGGGCATTCACCGTATTGTTGGCATGCTGTATCGTCCGGACCGCATGGCCGCGCCCACCCCATGGGCCGTGCCAATTGGGCCGCGTGATTTATGGTCGGATGATGCAGACGATGCGGGATATAACCTGATGCAGCGCGCACCCTATGCGCCATCGCATGAAAAATTGCGCCGCTCCGATCCCTTATATGATCTGGTGCTGATCACCGATTGGAATTGGCCAGTGGCCATGCCCGGGGCCGGATCAGCCATTTTCCTGCACCGTTGGCGACGCCCAGGATACCCCACCGAAGGCTGCGTTGCCTTTGCGCCCGCGCAGCTGCATTGGATCGCAAAACGGCTGACCCCAGAAAGCCGCCTGATCGTGCCGGATCAGTTGGCCAGCCAATAAACATCTTATTCTTTGTGCCGCAGAACCTGCGCCGGGGGCATATTGAAGGATGAGAGGGCAAACCACATACTGGCCAGCAAACTGGCTACGATCCCGCCCATGATGATGCCGGCGGCATTCCACCAAATAATCTGAAACCCGCTGTCCATCACAAATCGCATCACAGCCCAGGCCCCCAAGCTGCCGCAGATCAGGGCAACCAGCCCCGCCCCCGCACCCAAAATCCCAGCGCGCAGGGCAAAGGACCACAGGATCGCCGCCCGAGTGGCGCCTAATGCGCGCAGCACAGCCGCCTCGTATATGCGGGCAGCCTGCCCGGCCGCTGCCGTTCCGATCAACACCAGAACCCCGGTCAACAGCGCAGCCCCAGCGCCATATCGAATGGCCATGGCAATGGATGTCATGATGTCTCGCGCGCGATCAATCGCTTCGCGTACGGGGATTGCGGTGATTGTGGGGTAATCACGCGCCAGGGCCCGCAGAATGCCCGCTTCGGCACTGGGCGGGGCATAAAGCGTTGCGATGCTGCTGTGTGGGGCATTCGCAATGGGTTGTGGGGATAGGATCATCACAAACCCGATGCCGGCGGTGGAAAAATCCACATCACGCAGGGATGTAATCTGCGCCATGATTGGGCGGCCAAGGATGTTCACCGTGATCTGATCGCCCAAATCCAGCCCCAGCTCTGCGGCCTCTTCCGCGGCAAAGCTGATTTGTGGGGGGCCGGCGTAATCGTCGGGCCACCATGTGCCTTTGGAAATGACGGTCCCATCGGGCGGCGCTGCGGCATAGCTGATGCCCCGATCGCCGCGCAACACCCAATGTTCAACACCCCAATCCTGTACCGGAATGTCGTTAATATGCGTGATGATCCCGCGCAGCATCGGCGCTGTGTCAATCCGCGAGACATCACCAGTGTTGCGCAGATCCGCAAACAGCGGGTCCTTTTGATGTGGCTGAATATCCACCAAAAAGAATGCTGGGGCCTTGGCCGGCATATCCACTGCCACGGCGCGCTGCAAATTGCCGTCGATTTGTCCAATCGCCGCCAATACCGACAGCCCCAGCCCCAACGACAGCATAATTGCCCGGGCCTCGGCCCGGCGTGTGGCAATGGCGGCCACGGCCCAAGACAGCGGGCCTGCCCGGTGCAACAGCCGCCGCAGCCGCGCCAGCAGGGTTTGCAACCCAACCCCAGCCAACAGCAAAAACATCTGCGCCCCCATCAGCCCCGCAAAGGCCCACAGCGCAATCATCGGCGCCTGAGTGTTCCACACCGCCAGTAGGTACAAAAGCGCAACCAAGCCGCCAATCACCAGCCACAACCGCGGCCCATTGGCCGGCGTTGCCGCATCGCCTGATCCACGCAAAAGTGCCGTGGGTTTCACCCGCAAAGCCCCCGCCAAAGGCCAAATCGCAAACAACACCGATGACACCATTCCAAACCCAGCCGCATGACCCAAAGCCGCAAATGGCACAGTGGCCTGCAATTCAAATGGAAACTGCGCCTCAAGCGCGGGAAACAGCGCCAGCGGAATTGCGGCACCCAAAGCCAGCCCAATCACCGTCCCAACCCCCGACAGTACCATGATTTGCAAAAAGAAGACCGTAAAAAGCTGCCCGTCGGTTGCCCCCATGGCGCGCAAAATCGCGATGCTGCGGGTTTTGCTGGCGATAAAGCTTTGCACAGCGGCGAAAATACCCACACCCCCCACGAATAATCCAGAAAGACCGACCAAAATCAGGAAATTTCCCAACCGTTCGATAAACAGGGCAATGCGCGGGGCGGCATTTCTGCGATCGCGCCATTGCAACCCGCTGCCGTCCATGGCGGTGCGGGCTGCGGATTCAAGTGCCGCTAAATCCGTTTTCGGATCCAAAAGCATTCTGTAACGGGCGGTGAAAATCGTGCCCTCGGCCATCAATCCGGTGCCTTCCAGATCAGGCAGAGCCACAACCACATGGGGGGCCATATTGAACCCGCCGCCCAACTGATCGGGCATGTAATCGATCAAACTGCGCAGGGTGAATTCTGCGCCCCCCAATGAAAACCGGTCACCGATGCGCAGGTTCAACCGCGCCGCCATTGCCGCGTCCATCACCGCGCCGCGCCCATTCAAGGCATCTGCCAATGGTATCGCGGGGGCAAGGCGCAATGCGCCGGTCAATGGATAGGCGCTATCCACCGCCTTCACCCGTGACAACGCGCTTTGCCCCCCAGCGGTGGCCAAGGATCGAAAATCCACCAAATGCTGAACGGCCTTCGCATTTGCATCAATCCACGCCAATTCATCGGCCCGCGCAGTGCGATAGGAAAAGGCAATTTCCGCATCCCCGCCCAAAAGGGTTGCGCCTTGGGTCAGGATTGCCCGTTCCAGCGTCGCGCGCACCGTGCCAATTGCCGCCAATGCCGCAACCCCCAACGCCAAACACAAGATTAAAATTTTCAAACGCGCGACCGCACCACGCAGGTCTTTGACCGCCAGTTTTACTGCAAACATTCGACCCTAGGCCCCACTGTCCAAACGCCCGTCGCGCAATTGCAAGATGCGACCGCAGCGCGCGGCCAATTCTGGGGCATGTGTGACCATGATCAGCGTCTGCCCATGCCGCGCTTGCAGATCAAACAGCAAATCGATGATTTGCGTCCCTGTGGCGCCGTCCAGATTACCGGTCGGTTCATCCGCCAGCAGGATCTGCGGCGCGGGGGCTATGGCGCGGGCGATGGCCACACGCTGCTGCTCACCACCCGACAATTCATGTGGGTAATGTTGCGCGCGATGCGCCAGCCCGACCTCGGCCAGGGCGGCCTGCGCCTTGGCACCAACGTCCGACACACCTGCCAATTCCAACGCCGTGATCACGTTATCCAACGCGCTGAGCGCCGGCAGCAAGTGAAAGGATTGAAACACCACCCCAACACGACCCCGCCGGAATCGCGCCAGAGCGTTTTCATCCATCTGATCAATCCGCTGCCCCAGCACATACAGCTGCCCGGCAGAGGGGCGCTCGAGCCCGCCCATGATCATCAAAGCGGATGATTTGCCAGACCCCGATGGCCCAACCAAGGCCACGGTTTCCCCTTGCGCCACATCCAATGACAGATCGCGCAGGATATCGACCTTTCCTGCGTGGCCCATTAGACTAAGTTCAATATGGCGCAGTGATAAGGCAGGAACAGGCATGGGCATTCAAAACCTATGGATTAAATTTCAAAATCTTATCCTTTCATATGGGGGGCTTGCGCGC
>JALQTR010000050.1 GCA_023260835.1 Paracoccaceae bacterium | reverse complement strand
AGGGATTCGGTAAAGAAACCGGGATTAGACATCAGGCGCTCCGTTTTCCATTCAGGTTGCGTTGGCGTTGTCCTAGGGGAAAACGCCGCCGACAGGAAGTGTTGAATGCGACGCAGCACCCCCGCAAGGCGGCAGGGCTGGCACAATCGCGCCAGTTATGCTTTTTTCAACCCCAAGACGCCCCGACACCCAATCAAAAGGCCAGACATGCCCATCGCGATCGCATTTGCCGCCTCTGAGGCGCCGCTGGCCCAAACTGCGCGCGCCGCACTGGTCGGCCAATATGGCAATGTGCCCGAAGATCAGGCCGATGTGATCGTGGCGCTGGGGGGCGATGGGTTTATGCTGCAAACGCTGCATCGCACCCAAGAATTGGACCTGCCCGTTTACGGCATGAACCGCGGCACGGTGGGTTTTTTGATGAATGCCTATTCCGAAAGCAATTTGGTGCACCGCTTAAAGGACGCCCAAGAAGAGGTGCTAAACCCGCTGCGTATGCATGCACAATGCGCCGATGGCAGCCATCACAATGCCTTGGCCATCAACGAAGTGTCGCTGCTGCGCCAAGGGCCGCAGGCCGCCAAGCTGCGCATCACCGTCGATGGCCGGTTGCGGATGGAGGAATTGGTTTGCGACGGTGCGCTGGTTTCTACGCCCGCAGGCTCGACCGCGTATAACTATTCCGCCCACGGGCCAATTTTGCCCATTGGATCGGATGTTTTGGCATTAACCGCGATTGCGCCCTTCCGGCCAAGGCGCTGGCGCGGGGCGTTGCTGCCCAAAAATGCCAAGGTGCGCATAGATGTGACCGAGCCCGAAAAGCGCCCGGTGATGGCCGATGCCGATTCGCGCTCGGTGCGCGATGTGGTGTCAGTGGAAATCAGCAGCGCCCCTGAAATTGCCCATCGCATTCTGTTTGACCCGGGCCATGGGCTGGAAGAGCGGCTGATCCGCGAACAATTCGAATAGGCGGCTGCCGCCGCCCCGCGGCCCTAGCTGCGCAGGCCGGCGAATTTTTCCTGCCATTCGGCGCGTTCATCATCGGTGATTTTGCGGAATGTGACCTCGGGCACGTCAAAGGCGTGACCGGCGGGCAGGCGGGTCAGGGCCGATGCCACATCATCGGGCCAGCCCCAATCATCGCAGCGCATTGCCGTCATCAATTCGGCTGCCGCATCGGGGATGAATGGCGCCGACAGCACCGCATAGAAGGGGATCAGGTTCAGCGCCAAACGGATCTGCGCCGCGGCTTGGTCGGGATCGGTTTTGAACACGGTCCAAGGGGCCGCCGCCTGAAGGTATTCATTGCCGGCCACCCAAATCGCCCGCAGTTCCTGCGCGGCTTTGCGGATCTCAATCGCGTCCATATGCGACTGATACGCCGTCAGGCGGGTTTGCAATTCATCGATCAGCGCCTGTTCTGCTGGCCCCATCTGGCCCGCCGCGGGAATATCGGTGCCGAATTTTGACCGGCAGAATTTGGTTACGCGGCTGACGAAATTGCCCAGAACATCGGCCAGGTCTTTATTCACGCTGGCCTGAAAGTTTTCCCAGGTAAATTCGGCATCCGAATTTTCTGGTGCGTGGCTAAGCAGCCACCAGCGCCAGTAATCCGCCGGCAGGATCGACAGGGCCTGATCCATGAACACGCCGCGCCCTTGGCTGGTGGAAAACTGCCCGCCATCGTAGTTCAGGTAGTTAAAGGATTTGATGTAATCCACCATCTTCCAATCCTCGCCCGATCCCAGCATTGTCGCAGGGAAGCTGAGCGTATGGAACGGCACATTGTCCTTGCCCATGAATTGCGTGTACCGCACATCATCTGCACCCGCGTCGGTGCGCCACCAGCGCTGCCATGCGGCATCATCCAGACCGTTCGCTTCGGCCCATTCGCCGGCGCAGGCGATGTATTCGATGGGGGCGTCAAACCACACATAGAAGACCTTGCCTTCCATCCCGGGCCAATCTTCGGTGCCTTTTTTCACCGGAATACCCCAGTCCAGATCGCGGGTGATGCCGCGGTCTTGCAGCCCATCACCATCGGATAGCCATTTTTTGGCGATGGATGTGGTCAGCACGGGCCAGTCTGTTTTGCTGTCGATCCACTCCTCTAACTGCTGGCGCATGGCTGATTGGCGCAGATACAGGTGTTTGGTTTTGCGCACCTCCAGCTTGGTCGATCCAGAGATGGCAGAGCGGGCCTCCAGCAGGTCGGTTGGGTCCAGCTGTTTGGTGCAGTTTTCACATTGATCGCCGCGCGCCTTATCATAGCCGCAGTTGGGGCAGGTGCCTTCGATATATCGGTCGGGCAGAAAACGGCCATCGTCGATGGAATAGACCTGTTCCTCTTCGACTTCGCGGATCAGGCCAGCATCGGCCAAACGGCCGGCCAAATGTTGGGTCAGGGCGTGGTTTTGCAGGCTGGATGAGCGGCCAAAGTGATCGAATGACAGGCGGAACCCTTTGGCGATCTCGGCCTGAACGGCGTGCATTTCGGCGCAATATTCGGCGACGGGTTTGCCGGCTTTGGCCGCGGCCAATTCGGCGGGCGTGCCATGTTCGTCGGTGGAACACAGGAACATCACCTCGGCGCCGCGGGCGCGTTGATAGCGGGCGAACAGATCCGCGGGCAGTTGGCTGCCAACCAAATTGCCCAAATGTTTGATCCCATTGATATAGGGGATCGCGGATGTGATCAGATGCCGTGTCATTGTTGCGCCCTTGTGTTCTTGTGTTTTCCCACGTGTTTGCTCACGTCTTTGGGCCTCATACCGCGGTTTGCGCGCCAAGGCCAGAGCCGTCAATCATCCTTGCGGCTGGCGCGTGCGGCGCGCGACAGGCGGCCAAAGATAAAGCTGGTGCGCGGGGTATAGACATAGGCGGTTTTGTTGCGTCCTGCGCGGCCCACGCGCATCCGCAAATAGCCAAAGCCGATCAAAAACGCATGGCCCAAGGCGATCAGCATGAACATGGCCGGTGGCCCAAAGGTTTCAATCAAAACAGACGCCACATAGGGCGCGGCAATCGCTCCCACCGCATACCAAAACATCAGTGCGGCGGACAGTTCCACCCGTTCATCATGGCTGGCGAAATCATGCGCATGGGCGGCGGCCACCGAATAAATGGGAAAAGTGGTCAGGCCAAAGATGAAGGCATTGGCAAAGACCATTTGCATGGATTGCGCGGGGATCAGGGCCGTCAGGCCACAGCTGACAATCGCTGCCCCCGACAGGCCAATCAGCACCGACCGGCGGTCGAATTTATCGGCCAGCCACCCAACGGGGTATTGCGACAGCGCCCCGCCCAGAACAAAACTGGCCAAAAACAGTGCGATCTGATCCACACCCAGCCCCACGCCTGCGCCGTAAACTGGCCCCACCATGCGAAAGGATGCGGCCGACAGGGCCGACACCAGCACCCCCGCCACCGCCAGTGGGGACCGGGTGAAGGCCAAACCAGGCCGCAGCCGCGGCGCGGCGGGGGTGGCGGGTTGATCGGTTTTCGTCAGCGTCAGTGGGATCAGCGCCACACAGCACAGCAGCGCCAGCAGGTTGTAGGAGACATAGGACGCCGGTTCCAAAACCGAAATCAGCATCTGCGCCATCAAGGATGCGCTGATATCCACCACGCGGTAGACGCCCATGGTGCGCCCGCGGGTTTCATTGGTAACCTTGGATTGCAACCATGCCTCGACCACGGTGTAACAGCCGGCAACGCAGAACCCCGATGCAATGCGCATCACCGCCCAGGCATTGGGCGAGACGATCAACATATGCCCCAGCAGACCAATCGCCCCAGTGGCGGTAAAGGCAGCAAAGGCGCGCGAATGTCCCACGCTGCCCATCAGCCGCGGTGCCCACCAACAGCCAATGAAAAAGCCGAAAAAATGCGCCGAGCCCAAAATCCCGATTTGCGCTGTGCTGAACCCAAAGGCCAGCCCCGACAGCGCATCCAGCGGCCCCACGCCGCCCGATGACAGCTGCAGCAGGGCAACAGATAAAAACAGGGCGGTAAATGAAATCAACAGTCGCATGATGAAAACCATAGACAATGCGCCAGCGGGGTCTAGGCCGAATTCGACATATCGCGCCGCCTTTGGCGCTTTGCTCAATGATTGGCTTGCGCTTTGAGGCTGGGTTTGTAACATGCCCTAAAGCGTCAGATATAAAGGACCGGTGCCATGGAATTGAACGACAGCAAACAAATTGCCGCCCCGCGCGATGTGGTTTGGCAGGCCCTTTTATCTGCGGATGTTTTAAAAGAGGCCGTCCCCGGCTGCCAAGAGATGTCAGGCTCCCCCGCTGACGGATTTGAAGCCACCGTGGTGCAAAAGGTGGGGCCGGTGAAGGCCACATTCAAAGGCGCGGTCACCCTGTCCGATATCATCGAGGGCGAAAGCCTGACCCTGTCGGGCGAAGGCAAGGGCGGCGCTGCGGGCTTCGCCAAAGGCGGCGCCGAGGTGCGTTTGGAAGACGGCGGCGATGGCACCACCATTTTGCATTATTCTGTCACCGCCAAAGTCGGCGGCAAGCTGGCGCAATTGGGCAGCCGGATCATTGATGGCTTTGCCAAGAAAATGGCCGATGAATTCTTTGACCGATTCAAAACCGCGATCGAAGGCCCCGCGCCTGAAGGTGAAGTCGCCGAGGAAGAGGCCACCAAAAAGCCCGGCATGTTGGGCAGGATGTTTTCAAAGAAAACTTAAAGATCAGGCGTTAAGCACCTGTTTTTAATTGCTTTGTTGTGCGGTCCAGGCGTCCATCATGGTCTTCATGTAATCCCCTGTGCTTTTCAGTTGGGTGACGATGCTTTCCATATTGGCAAAGCGCGCGGTATAGGTTTCGCGCAGCATCACGGCCTTTTCATCTAGCTCGTCCAGGCGGTCTTGTTGGCTTTGCAAATCGGCCTCATACCGGCTGACTTGGGCGGCCAAGGTGCCGCTGCTGTCCAGCGCCGCTGATAAAACGGTTTGCAGGTTGGATGAAAAGCTTTCCCCAAAATAGAAGGTATCACTGCTGGGGAAGCCGTTTTTGGCGGTAAAGGACAGCCCGCGATACTCTCCCGTGGCGGCATAAAATTCCACATTGCCCGCGTCATTGGTGCGCACAGACAGGGCGTCGCCGTTCAATGTGGCGGTGCTGTCATCGGTATAGGTGAATTCCGCCCCGCCAATGGGTGGGTTGGCGGTGCTGCTGGCGGCAATCGCCACATCGCCTGACAAAGACCGGTTCAGCGATTGGAACACAGCGCGGAAATATTCGGGGTTTTCGGCGAAACTGTCGCGGAATTGGTCGGTGTCCAGTGACAGGCTGCCATCGCGGCCGGTCTGCACGCCCAGTTGGGACAGATAAATTGGATCAGGGCCAAACCCCATAATGGGCTGGGTTGTCAGGCTGGACAGTGACCGGCGCAGCGCATTGGCGGTGGGATCACCGACCAAGGCCCCGGCAATATTGCCATTGCCGCCGCGCTGTGTCGCGGTTTTTAAGATCGTGCTGACGGCGTTCAACTGATCGACAAAAGTCGACAGTTCCAATTCGGCGCGATCCGCATCCACGGTCAGCCCAACCGTATCAGGATACAGGTTCATACTGTTTAACGTCACCGTGGCGCCGGGGATCAGATCGGTGATTTCATTGCTGCCGCGGGTGATAGTGATCCCATCGACGCGCAAACTGGCGTCAGACGCGGCCAGCAATTCATGGCTTTGGTCCGTGGTTTCCAGCGCGGTGATGCCTGACAGGCGCAGCGCATTTTGCGCGCCGGTTTCGCTGCGCAGGCTCAGCGAATAGGTGCCATCGCCTTTGTCCAGAACCCGTGCGCTGACCCCATCTAGATCGTTCAGGGCGGCGGCGACCTCTGCCAATGTATTGGCGCCGCTTTCGATCAGCAAATCATGGGACAGGCCGTCCGCGCGGGCGGTAAAGCTGTTCGCATCCCAGGTGCCAAAGTCCACTGTCAGAGTGCCTGTGTCGATCAGATCATCGGGCGAGGTGAAGCCGGTAAA
>JALQTR010000029.1 GCA_023260835.1 Paracoccaceae bacterium | reverse complement strand
CAACGTTTGTCATTGTCCTTTTGGAAAGCGCTGAAATAGGTCAGCTGACGGGTGATCATAATTTCCACTGCCATCATGGCCAGCTTGTCATAAACACGGGGGAAATTGATCAAGGATTTGCCAAATTGTTTGCGATCCTGCGCATATTGCATCCCGATATCCAGCGCGTTTTGCGCCACACCAATGGCGCGGGCCGCGGTTTGGATACGGGCCGATTCAAAGGTCTGCATCAGCTGTTTAAAGCCCTTGCCCTCTTCACCGCCCAGCAGGTTTTCACCCTTGACGTGGAACCCGTCAAAAGCCAGCTCGTATTCCTTCATCCCGCGATAGCCCAGAACCTCAATCTCGCCGCCGGTCATGCCGGGGGTTGGGAAGGGGGCCTCATCCGTGCCAGGGGTTTTTTCGGCCAGAAACATCGACAACCCGCGGTGGTCTGTGCTGTCTGGATCGGTGCGGGCCAACAGGGTCATTACATGGGTGCGCGCCGCATGGGTAATCCATGTTTTGTTGCCCGTCACCTGATAATCGCCATTGTTATCCTTAACGGCCCGGGTGCGCAGCGATCCCAGATCGGACCCGGTGTTTGGTTCGGTAAACACCGCCGTTGGCAGAATTTCACCGCTGGCGATTTTGGGAAGCCAATGCGCCTTTTGCGCCTCGGTTCCGCCACACAGGATCAGCTCTGCCGCAATTTCAGATCGGGTACCCAAGCTGCCAACACCGATATAACCGCGGCTCAGCTCCTCTGACACGACGACCATGGCCGCTTTGGGCAGGCCAAAGCCGCCGAATTCTTCGGGCAGGGTCAGGCCAAAAACACCCATTTCCGCCAGCTCGGCAATCACCTCCATCGGGATCAGATCATCCTTAAGGTGCCAATCATGCGCATTGGGGGCGACGCGATCTGCGGCATAGCGGAAGAATTGTTCACGGATCATTTCCAATTCTTCATCCAAACCGCTGGCACCAACAGTGGTGTTTGCATTTTGCTGCTGCATCAATGTCACAAGCCGCGCGCGCGCGGCGCTGGTGTTGCCCGCCGCCATCAACTGCTGCGCTGCGGCATTATCGGTCAGCGGTGCCATATCAGCAGCGGTCAGCCACAGGGCTTGCGGCCGCAGGAATTCCCCTTGGCTCATCGGGATGCCGCCTTGGATCTGCGATAGATATTCACCAAACCCGATTTGCAGCAACAGCTGTTCAACCTCGCCGAATTTGCCATCTGCCGTCAGGCGATCCGCCCATGCCACCATTTGGCGCAAAGATTCGGTATAGGTTGCCAGCCAAGACAGGCCATGTGCCGCCGTTTGATGCGCTTCCAGCGCGCTGGCGCTGACCCGGCCTTCGGGGGCAACACGGGCGCGCAGGGCTTCGCGGGCAGTGTCAAACACGGCCTCGACAGCGGGCAATGCCGCAGTGCAGGCTGCGATCAAGTCAGGGATCAAAATTTCCGTCTGTGGCGTCAGCGCCTGTCCATCATGCGGCATGAATCATCTCCTTCATCTTTGCGCCCCTGTGATACGGTGTTTGCAGGTGCAGCGCAATAAACATTCAAAAAGATCAGATAGTTTGATTTTTAATTACGCAAGGTCTTTTTGCAATTTGCTGTGCTGCGGCATATCAGTAACGGATGGAGCCTTTATTCTTCGCACTCTTCGCTGTGGCCTTTACCGCCGGCATCATCAAAGGTGTCGTCGGTTTTGGCATGCCCATGGTGATCTTGTCCGGGCTCAGCTTCTTCGTCCCGCCGCAAGTGGCTTTGGCCGGTCTGATTCTGCCCACATTGCTGACAAACGGGTGGCAGGCGCTGCATCAGGGCCGCCAAGCCGCGGTGCAAACGATCAAACGGTTTAAACTGTTCTTGCTCTTGGGCGGGATTGCAATGGCCGCCAGTTCCCAGCTGGTCACGGATCTGCCTGAACAGATCTTTCTGGGCGCTTTGGGTTTGATCATCATTGGATTTACAGCAGTGCTCGCCGTGGGATGGCAGCTGCCCGCCGCGGCCTGCGGCCCACGGTCCGAGGCTGGCCTTGCCACAGTGATCGGTGTAATCGGCGGGATCTCGGGCGTCTGGGCGCCGCTGACGGTGACTTACCTAACCGCCATTGGCACCAGCAAACAGGACCAAATTCGGATACAGGGGGTGATTTATGGGCTTGGGGCCGTGGTTTTATTCTTCGCCCATATTCTGTCGGGCGTGCTGAACGTCCAAACACTCAGCCTCTCGGCCAGTCTGGTCCCCCCTGCCCTATTGGGTATGTGGGTCGGTCGTAAAATCAATGGCCGTGTCTCGGCACTTGGGTTTCGCCGGGCCACATTACTGGTGCTGGTCATCGCCGGCATCAACCTGTTGCGGCGTGCTTTTTGGGGCTGACCATGCGCCGCAGGGACCAAACTGCGTAAGCGTGCACAGAAAAACCCGGGGGTGGCTTTCGCCGCCCCCGGGTTTTGCAATTTTGTAACAGAATTTGATCTGTGGGTCTTAGTTCAGACCAATGTGATCGCCCAAGGCAACCATATCCGACAGCAGCTTTGCTGCGTCATCCACCAGACCTGGATCCTGCTCTTCGGCTTTGGCCACCTCATAGGTGTGTTTGGCCGCCTCGATCAGTTCCGCCATGGTTTCGCGGGTCAGTTCGGCGCGCGGCACGGCGTTTTCTGCCAGTACCGAAACGCTTTCACCGATTTCAGCGAACCCGCCAGTGACCACATATTCTTGTGTCCCATCTGCTGCGTCAACGCGCAGCAGGCCGGGGCGCAGGGTGGTGATCAGGGGCGAATGGCCGGGCATAGCGGTCAGATCACCATCTGCACCCGGGATCTGAACCGCACTGGCTTGCGTGGACGCAAGGTGGCGCTCGGGGCAGACCAGATCAAATTGCATTGTCTCAGCCATGCTGAACCTCCCAAATTAGGCAGCGCTTGCTGCCATACGCTCTGCTTTGGCGATCACTTCGTCGATGCCGCCAACCATGTAGAAGGCGCCTTCGGGCAGGTGA
>JALQTR010000014.1 GCA_023260835.1 Paracoccaceae bacterium | reverse complement strand
GATCACGTTGGTTGACACCCCCGGTGCCTATCCCGGCAAAGGCGCAGAAGAGCGCGGCCAAGCCGAAGCCATCGCCCGATCCACCGAAAAATGCCTGCAAATCGGTGTGCCGCTGATTTCCATCGTAATCGGTGAAGGCGGGTCCGGCGGCGCCGTGGCATTCGCAACTGCCAACAATGTGGCAATGCTGGAACATTCCGTTTATTCCGTGATCAGCCCCGAAGGCTGTGCATCGATCCTGTGGAAAGACGCCGATAAAATGCGCGAAGCGGCCGAGGCGCTGCGCCTGACCGCACAGGATTTGCACAAATTGGGCGTGATTGACCAGATCATCCCCGAACCTTTGGGCGGCGCCCACCGTGATGTCCCCGCCACATTGGACAATGTGCGCGGCGCATTACGCCAAATGCTGGATGGGTTCAAAGGCAAATCCCGCAAGGAATTGATCGATGATCGACGTGAAAAATTCCTGCAAATGGGGCAAAAACGTTTGGTGGCCTAACCCTACTGGGTAAAGCCGGTATATAGCTCGTCCATTTTACGGGCCAGCTTTGCATCCAATGGAGTCAACCCGCCTGTATCGTGGGTGGTCAATGTCGCCTCAACCCGCGCATAAACATTGCGCCATTCAGGGTGATGGTTCCATTTTTCTGCCCAAATGGCCACGGCGGTCATCCATGAAAAGGCCGCCGGAAAATCCTTGAACCGATATGTTTTGGCGATGGCATTATCGCCCTTGGACATGGCCCAGCCATTTTGCAGCAAGGGGTCAAAGACGATCGCTTCGGTCGTGTCGGACAGGGTTTTGGTCATTGTGCTTCCTCCCGTGTGTCGCGTTTAAAGGGGCCGTAGCTGGTCAGGATATCTATATCATCCTCGACCGCCTCAGCCTCGGCCTGCAAGAAATGCTGCACCGCCTCGGCAAAGCCCGGATCGGCAATGGCGTGCAGCGAATGGGTCTGCACAGGCAGGTATCCACGCGCCAATTTATGTTCGCCCTGCGCGCCAGCCTCGATGCGGGACAGGCCGTTTGCAATGGCGAAATCCATCGCGCGATAATAGCAGCATTCGAAATGCAAATATGGCACATGTTCCGTCGCACCCCAATAGCGACCAAAGAGCGTATCACGCCCAATAAAATTCAGCGCCCCTGCGATGGGCTGCCCATCGCGGCTGGCCAGAACCAACGCCATATCATCGCGCAGATGCGCCTGTACCCGATCAAAAAACGCGCGTGTCAGATAGGGGCGGCCCCATTTGCGCGCCCCTGTGTCCTGATAAAAATCCCAAAACGCATCCCAATGTTGGGGTTGAATGGCATCGCCCGTCAGCGTGTCAATTTCCCCGCCAAACCCCTGCGCCGCAGCGCGTTCTTTGCGAATGTTTTTGCGTTTGCGCGCTGACAGGGCCGCCAGAAAATCATCAAAGCCGGCAAATCCGCGGTTTTCCCAATGAAACTGTTGGCTGGCGCGGGGCATCAGGTCCAGCTGGGGGGCGGCGGCGGCCTCAGCCCCGGTACAAAAGGTGATGTGCAGGGATGAAAACCCATTTTGTGCCATGACCGATTTGGCCGCCTGGACCAGCGCGGCGCGGCCCGTATCGTCATACCCCGGGCGCGTCAGCAGGCGCCGGCCGGTGGCCGGTGTGAAGGGCACAGCGATTTGCAGTTTTGGGTAATACTGCCCGCCCGCACGCATATAGGCATCGGCCCAGTTAAAATCGAAAATATATTCCCCTTGGCTGTGCGATTTCAAATACATCGGGGCGCAGGCGATCACCTGCCCATCCTGCCGCGCGATCAGATGCGCGGGGTCCCAGCCCGTATCCGGCCCCACCGATCCGCTGTCTTCCAGCGCGCGCAAAAAACGGTGGGTGGTGAAGGGATCAAAGGGGCGGCCACCGTCTTGGGTTTCAGGGCAGGCGCAGGCATCCCAATCATCCGCGGGAATGTCTGCGATACTGCGAAGAATGGTCACCTCGATCGTCATGCGGTTTATCCTGCGGCTGCCAGAAGCCATGCTAAAGATGTGATGCGTCTGAGTCCAATCAAGGCCTGTGCGGCGGAAGATACCCTTCGAATGTGATGTTATCCGACAAGCGCATCGCCCGTTCTGCTGCGGCTTGGGATCGAATCGTCCAGCACAGCACCGGTATGCCCCGCGCGCGCAGGGCCTGAACCGGCCTGGCATCCAGATCCATATGGTTATGGCTGATAAAACAGGCGCCGCTGGCCTCAAATTCGGTGATCTGGGCCAATTGCGCCGCGCGCGATGGTGGAACGTCTGGCCAGTCCTGCGTCAGATAGGCATCGGTCACAATCCCGCAGGGAATATCTGGCGCAAGCGCGTGGAATGCACGCACCATCGATGGGTTAAAGGACATCACCGCCACTGGCCCATGATACCCTGCCAAAGCCGCCGCGGTGGCCCGTTCCAGCGCGCCGCAGCTGTCCCCCAGCGTGCCGGTTTGATCCTTTAATTCGATCAGCAGCGGCGCGCGGCCCGCCACTAGGGCCAGAATGCCAGGCAAATCTGGAATGGTTTCATTGCTGCCCAATAGGGGCAATTGCGTCAGATATTCCGCGGTGAAATCGCGTGGACGGCCCGCATGGCCGGTCAGGCGGGGCAGGTCGTCATCGTGAAACACAATTGGCTGATGATCCACAGATAGTTGCAGGTCAATTTCAATGCCAAATCCACCCTGCACCGCGGCATTGATTGCGGCGCGGCTGTTTTCCACGCGCCCAGCCGCCGCATCATGCAATCCACGATGGGCGATTGGGCGCGCCAGAAAATCAGCCGGCAATTGCGTCATTTGATTTCAAAAATCGCCTCGATTTCAACAGCGACACCAAATGGCAACGAAGACGCCGAAACCGCCGAGCGGGTATGCCGACCCGCATCACCCAAGGCTTCGGCCAGAAAATCGGATGCCCCATTGATGACCTTGGGTTGATCGCCAAAATCGGCGGTGGAATTAACAAAGCCGGTCAATTTCACAACGCGCGACAGACGATCCAGATCCCCGCCGCAGGCGGCCTTCAGCTGTGCAAGCAGGCTGATCGCGCAGGCGCGCGCCGCGGCCGCACCAGCGTCAACATCCATGTCATCCCCCAGCTTGCCCTTGATCATCCCCGTGCTGTCTGCCGAGATTTGGCCCGACACAAACACTAAATCACCCACCTGCATATAGGGAATATAATTCGCCGCAGGCGCTGGCGCATCGGGAAGTGTGACGCCCATCTGGGCCAGTTTGGCTTCAAATCCACTCATGTTTCGTATCCTTTTGGGTTTTGACCCTATGTTTCACGGAATGCCTTGGCAAAATAGTCCAAAAACGGCTTGAACAGGTATTGCAGCGGTGTGTGTTCGCTTGTCAATATGAAGGCCTCGACCGGCATGCCAGGCAACAGGACAACGCCGTCGGGCAGCTTGTCCAGCTCGCCGGGGTTCAGCGTGACGCGTGCGCGGTAAAATGACAGGCCTGAAGCCTCATCCGCGAAGGCATCGGCCGAGACCTGTTCAATGCGGCCATTGACTTCAGGCGTTTGGCGCTGATCCAAAGACGACAGGCGCATGATGACATCCTGCCCCGGGGCAACAAGATCCACATGAATGGGTTCAATGCGCGCGCCAATCACCAATGGGCGATCCTGCGGCACCAAGAACATCACCGGATCAGCCGGACGGATCACAGACCGTTTTGCAAACACCGCCAGGCCATAGACAACACCCGCAACAGGCGCGCGGATTTCCATACGGCTGAGCTGATCTGACAGAGATTGGCGCTGTTCGCGCAGCTCTAACTCACGCACGCGCAACTCACGCAGTTGTTCAATCGCCTCTTCACGGCGGGTGGATCGCAGGCGCAATGTTTCAATGTCGATTTCGGTGATGTTCTCTTCCGCCTCGCTTTTTTGCGCGGTCAGTTCACCTTCGACACCGATCAGACGGGCCAATTCGCGGCGCAGGGACAGGACGCGCGTGGCCTGCGCCAGACCTTTGTCCAGCAGCTCTTGCTGGCTGTCCAGCTCTTCGCGGATCAGGTCCAATTGCAGTGTATTGGCGTTTTGCTGCGCTTCAATTCCTGTAATCCGGCCCCGAATTTGCAATTGCCGCTGTGCCAATTGATTGATTTGCTGATCCAGCGATGTGCGGCGGGCCACGAACAGACGGTGCTGGCCGCTGCGCATGTCCAGCGCCTCTTGGTTGGTATCGGCCACTTGATTCAGCAGCGGGTCAAAGATGGGATTGGCCAGTCCATCGCGCTCAGCCTCGAGCCGGCCACGGCGGGCCATCAGTTCAAACAGCTGGCTTTCAACAATCGCCAATTCCGTTTCCAATTTGGATGGATAAAGGCGGATCAACACCTGATCCACGTCAACACGCTGCCCTTCGGTAACCAAAATATCCTGAACAACCCCCCCTTCGGGATGCTGAACGACCTGACGGTTCTGGTCTACCTCGATCTGCCCTTGGGCGATAACGGCGCCCGCGATTGGGGTCAGCGCGGACCATGTCCCAAAGCCACCCACCAAAACAATGACCCCCAAAATCCCGATGATAAGATATTTGGTGGATTTAAACTGCATATCCTGATGCATCACTGAATACCCCCCTGACCGCCGGCCTGCACAATATTTTGGTGATTTTGCACCATGGCGCGCAGAACCTCATCCTTGGGCCCAAAGGCCTGCGCCGCCCCGTGATCCAGCACCAATAGCATATCACATTCATGAATGGCGGATGGGCGATGGGCCATAATCATAACCAGTTTGCCCGCATCCTTCATCCGCGCAATGGCGGCGTTTAGGGCCTTGCTGCCTTCATTGTCCAAACTGGAATTGGGTTCATCAAGCACCAACAACACCGGATCGCCATACATGGCCCGGGCCAGCCCAATGCGTTGGATTTGTCCGCCAGAAAGCCGCCCCATCGAGGCGTCGATGCGCGTATCATACCCCTGTGGCAGCTTCAAAATCATCTCATGCGCATCCGCTTTGCGCGCCGCATCAACCACTTTTTGAGGGTCTGGCTGAAGGGATAATTTGGCGATGTTTTCCGCAATGGTTCCGGCAAACAACTGCAACTTTTTGCGGCAAATACCCAATGTACTGCCCCAATGCATCGGGGTGATATTGGTGCAAAGTCGCCCCATCCAGACGGATCTTCCCCGATGCTACGGGCCAAACCCCTGTCAGCGCCCGCGCAAGCGTGGTTTTCCCTGCGCCAGATGGTCCAATCACCCCAACCGCCTGCCCCGGCGTCATCGTAAAGCTGAGCCCACGCAGACTGGGCGCGCGTTCACCAGGGGGCACCACGGTAATTTGCGTGACGTCAAGATGACCTTTGGGAACGGGTAATTCGGTGCGCTCGGCCTCGGGGGGGACCTCGCCCAGCAATTCAGCCAGATTTCCTCACCCCTGACGCGCACGTTGCAGCAGCGCCCACTGGCCAATCGCCATTTCAATGGGCGCCAAGGCCCGGCCCAACAGGATCGATCCGGCAATCATCATCCCCGGGGACATTTCATTGCGCAGCACCAAATAGGCCCCCATGCCCAGCATCAGTGACTGCAAAAACATCCGCAGCGTTTTTGTCGACGCGGTGAAGCGGCCGGACAAATCCCCCGCCTGAACCCCGCTTTGCAGGGCCGCAGCGCGGGCCTGATGCCAGCGCGCAAACGCCGCGCCGCGCATCCCCAGGCTTTGGACCATTTCCGCCTCGTTATTCAGATGATCCGCGGTTTTATCCGCAACATGCGTGGCGGCAGATAATTCGCGCTGTTTGTTTTTGGTGGTGATCTGATTCAAGATCGAAATCGCCACCAAAACCGCCCCACCAACCAGGCCCAGAAACCCAAGCCATGGGTGGAAGATGGCAATTCCGGCCAGAAAAACAGGTGTCCAAGGCAAATCAAACAGGGCTGTAAACACCGGAGCGCCCAAGAATTTCTGTACAGATTCAAGATCCTTCAGCGCGGTTTGCGTCCGTTCATCCGGGGCCACCGCCGCCTTGCGCATCGCCGCATCAAACACGCGTTGATCCAGATCATTTTGAAACCGCGCGCCAACGCGCGCCATGATCCGGCCGCGCGTAAAATCCAAAATACCCATCATCAGGTATAAAAACGCAATCAAAACCGTCAACGCCACCAATGTGGCTTCGGATCGGGACGACAAAACCCGATCATAGACCTGCAACATATAGACAGGTCCCGTCAGCATCAGCGCATTCACACAGGTGCTGAAAATACCGACAAAAATAAACAGTCCAAAGGATTTATTGCGCACCTTGCGCAATTCGGCACGGCCTTTTTCAATCTGCAGGGGTGTGGCCACGTTAAAACTCCTTACTCTTTTAATCAGGCTCAGCTTACGCTATACAGGGCGATGATCAAGCCATAGTTTGGATTCAAATATGTTTATAACACAACGGCTGCCGCACATGAAATTTGTTGCCGTGATAGGCTGTGCAGCCATTCTGGGGGCCTGTGCGGCCCCACAACCCGTGCCCAGCGATGGTCAAGATCCGCTTGAAGCGGCCAATCGTAATATACATAACTTGAATAAATTCCTTGATAAAAATGCGCTTTATCCTGTTGCGCGTGGATATGATGCCGTCATGCCCGATCTGCTGGCGCAGGGGGTTACCAATGTGGCGAACACATTGTCCCTGCCGGGCAAAGCTGTGAATCACTTCCTTCAGGGTGATCTGGGTGCGGGTTTCAAAATGAGCTCGCGCTTCTTGATTAACGCGACCATCGGGGTGGCTGGTTTATTTGATGCCGCATCCGAGTTTAAAATTTATGAAGATGACACAGATTTTGGGGAAACCTTGTACGCATGGGGTGTGACCTCGGGACCTTATGTGGAACTGCCGCTTTTGGGACCATCGAATGCGCGTGATGCGGTCGGGGCGGTTGTGGATATTGCCTTTGATCCTATTGGTGCGCTGCTGCCGGATCTGGATCAGCCCCCACGGATTGCCGCGCGCGCCGGGCGCGCCCTTGACACGCGCACGCGGTATGCCACCACAATTGATGGGCTGCTGTATGACAGCGCAGACAGCTATACCCAAGCCAAACTTTACACAATCCAGAACCGCCGTTTCCAGTTAACCGGCGGTGCGGCATCGGCCGTATCAGCCGACATCGAAACGCTGACCCTGACAGATGACGCGCTGGATGACCCATATTTTGACCCGTATAGCGACCCCTATGGTGACAGTTATGAAGAATGATCTTTCCCGCCGCATGATCCTGCAAACAACCCTTGCTGTTCCACTGATCGCAAGCCCATTGGCAGCGTTTGCTTTGTCCGAAGATGCGGCAAAGACGCTGGTTGAACAGGCCATCAACGATATCAACACCGCGATTGAAACGCGCCAAAGCGATGCATCCATGCTGGAGGCGTTCGAACAGATTTTTGCCAGCTATGCAGATGTCCCAACGATTGCGCGATATTGTCTGGGCGCCGATGCACGCAGCGCATCGCAGGCACAAATGCGCAGCTATACCCGTGCCTTTGCGCGCTATCTGGCGCAAAAATACGGGCAGCGATTCAATGAATTCCAAGGCGCCAAAATCGAGGTCAATTCAGCCCGCAAGGTCAAATCCTTTATCGAGGTGAAAACCACCGCCTATTTGCGGGGCCAAGCCCCATTCGAGGTGGCCTTTTTGGTGTCCGACAAATCCGGGCAGACGCGGTTTTTTAACCTGTTTGTTGAGGGCGTAAATATGCTGCTGACCGAGCGGGCCGAAATCGGTGCCATGTTGGATCGGAACAAAGGCAATCTGGACGCGCTGATTAAGGACCTGCAATCACAGGCCTAACGCCGCCTAACGCCGTTGTGATTTGAAAAGACCGCCGCCCCGTGGTAAAATACCCCGAATAAGACAATCTATGGTGAGTGATATACACGTTAAATTGGTCAACCGTCGGCATTTTCTGTCAGCCGCCGCCGCAGGGGTTACCGCAGCGGGCATGCCTGGATCGCTTTGGGCGCAGACCGATCCATCGACAGAGGTAGAGCCTGAGGTCACCAAAACAGTACGCCGCAATATTTCCAGCTTTCGTGCGCTGGATTGGCGGCCCTATTTCAAAACCCTGGGCCGCGGGGCGATTTTGGTCGACACCCAATCGCGCGCCCTTCATTTTTGGTCCAAGGATGAGGCTGACTATCTGCTGTTCCCCACATCCGTGCCCCTGACCGAAGACATGACCCGACTGGGCCGCACCGAAGTGGTGCGCAAGGTCGAAGGGCCATCCTGGCGCCCCACCCCGTCGATGAAAAAACGTAATCCAGAATGGCCCGATTTCGTAGGCCCCGGCCCAGATAATCCATTGGGAACCCATGCGTTATACCTCAGCTGGCAATATTACCGCATCCACGGCACGCATGACACACGCAAAATTGGCCGCAGATCATCCAATGGTTGCATCGGACTTTACAACGAACATATTGCCCAGCTGTACGAAAAAGTTGCAAATGGCACCCAAGTGTTGCTAATTTGACAACACAATGACGTGATTTACGTCCCTTTGATAAGGTTCTGATTGCATTTCACCCTACCAAGTGATTAAATAGTCTCACGAGGTAGAATTTCACTGCGGCGCCGCGCGCCCAGATTATTGTTGGAGGAAAACATGAAAAAACTCGTTCTGGCAGCAGCCTTCGCAGCAGCAGCATCCACCGCATCGGCCGGCAACATGTCCGCGCCTGTCATGGAAGAAAAAGTGATGATGGAACAAGCAGGTTCTTCGTCCAACGGCGCACTGCTGGCGCTGGGTGCATTGGTTCTGGTTGCAATCGCAGCAAACTAAGCATTGCTTTTTGATGGGGCTTACCCCACTCGCACGGTCAACCAAACGGTTGGCCGTGTTTTTTTATGAAAGGGGCGCCTTGGGCGTAAACGGATTTGCAGATCAAGATTGACCAAGCCACGCTAACCAAAGACGGGACTGTGATTGTTCACCCAATCACAATGACCGCGCAGGAACAGCGCATTGCCATCATTGGCCGGAATGGCGCTGGGAAATCCTCTTTGATCCAAATGATAACTGGGCTGACCCCGCCCAGTGCGGGCCGCATTTTACTGGATGGCATTGATCCCAGCACCGACCGCCGCGCCGCGCTGTCTTTGGTTGGGGTTCTATTTCAAAACCCAGATCATCAAATTATCTTCCCTACCGTCGAAGAGGAGCTGGGCTTTGGTCTGCGCCAACAGGGGGGGGCGCCCGATGATATCAAAGCCGCCATTGACAATATTTTGTCGCAATTTGGGCTTTGTGACTGGCTGAAACGGCCCATTGCGCAGCTGTCGCATGGGCAAAAGCAGTTGCTGTGCTTGCTGTCTGTGCTGCTGATGAAACCCAAATTGCTGGTTCTGGATGAACCATTTTCGGGGCTGGATATGGCCATGCGCCTGCGCCTTCAGGCGATATTGGCGCAACTGCCGCAGATGATCATCCATATCACCCATGATACAGACAGCATATCGCATTATGATCGGGTGCTTTGGCTGCGCGGTGGGCGGATCAAAATGGATGGCAACCCACAGCAGGTGCTTCCCACCTTTCATGCCGCCATGCAGACGGAGGCAAGCGATGCTTTCCTTGACCAGCCCGCATAGAACCTTTTGGCATTCGCTGCCCATAGGGTTCAAATTCGGCGCGCTGCTGACCGCGACGGCCGGTTTGTTTTTCACCGCAGATATTCCGATCCTGATCGGCGCCGTGGGGGCGGCGGGCGGCGCCTATTTGCTGGCCGGATGGCCGTTTTTCAAACTGGGACTACGGCAAATCCTAGGGGTTTGGCCCTTTTTGCTGATCATCCTAATCTGGAATGGGCTGGCTGGAACTTGGGAATTGGGGGCCGTGATTGCGCTGCGTATGATTGCCGCCTTGTCCTTGGCCAACATAATCACTTTGTCCACACAATTGTCTGACATGATGCAGCTGATGGATCGGCTTTTGCGCCCCTTAGCGCGGCTTGGGGTTCCCACGCATCTTCTGGGGCTTGCATTTGCAATGGTCATCCGCTTTACGCCCCGCATGATGGATGTTGCGCAAAAATTACAAACCGCCTGGCGGGCAAGATCGCCACGTCGCGCAGGATGGCGCATTGCCGTGCCAATGTTGGTTGCGGCATTGGACGATGCGGATCATGTGGCCCTTGCCCTGCGCGCCCGTGGTGGGGTTGCAAAACCCACATCAAATACAAAGGATTAAACCATGGAACGTTCCCTGACCCTGATATCCCTGTTTGCGGCGCTGATTGCTGCATTGGGATTGATCCCCAGCTTGACCCTGCTGTCGGGCATTCCAATCACGGCACAAAGCATGGGGATCATGCTGTGCGGCACGGTTCTGGGGGCCAAGCGCGGCGCCATGGCCGTGGGTCTGTTCTTGATTTTAGTCGCACTGGGCCTGCCGCTGCTGGCTGGAGGTCGTGGTGGTTTGGGTGTTTTCACCACCCCCTGGGCTGGTTATTTGTTTGGCTTTCCCATCGCTGCCTTTGCGACAGGGTGGTTGACCGAACGCTGGCGTGGGCAGAACCTTGCGCTGGGTGCCGCTCTGGCCGCCATTCTGGGCGGGATGGGTGTTCTTTATGCCATCGCAGCGCCATATTACATGCTGATGACGGGTGAAGGGCTGGTGGCATCGACCCTTAAAACCACCGTTCCCTTTATGCCAGGTGATTTGATCAAGGCCGTTCTTGCCGGGCTGATCACGCAATCTTTGGCGCGCATCCGCCCTGCCAGCGTTCTGTCGCGGCAACATTAAGCGCGTTCAAACAGACCAATCTTCACCAGCAGCCCCAGGGCCCGCAGGGTTTGGGGCCGCCTGCCCGCCGGCACAGACTGTATGATCTGCGCGGCGGTTTGCCCATCAGGTGACGCGGCCGCAAATATCTGCTGCAAGGTTTCATCCGGCAGCATCAGGCGTTTGCAGTAATTCAGCATCATCAAATCCATCAGCGCCCGATACCGATCCATCAGCGCCTGCGCTGTGGGTTCCGTTGGACGTAAGATGGTTTCTTCAGACAGGGTATGGGTGGCATAGCCTGCAAAGGCCACATAGGGATCTGGCCGGGCGGGCCAGGTTTGCGTTTTATGCCCCACCGCCGCTGAACGGCGGTCGTTCAGATCCGCCCATAAAGCCTGATATTGGGGAATTACAGCCCCCCAATCATAGCAATCTTTGGCCCTTGCGCGCCCTGCTGACCCCATTTTTGATCGCAGCTGTGGATCCTTAATCAGGTCAGTGAAGGCCGCAATTAATGCGCGCATATCCACCGATGTCATCATGCTGGCCTGACCAATATACATATCATAACTGTCGATTTGCAGCGCATGCCGATGCGCCAAATCCCCCGCCAAACCCGCGCGGGGCATTATCGTTGGGATGGTAAACCCATCCACACCATGGCGCACGGAATCGCGGTATCCATCCCAATCACTAACAACAACCGGCAGGCCAGCGGCCATTGCCTCAATCGGGGAAATTCCGAATGTCTCTTGGATGTTATCCGATAAGGAACAAAATATATCAGCCCCCGCCCAAACATGATCGCGGTTTTGTGCATCGCGCCCATCAAGGGTGATGTGGCGTACCGATGGGCAACCTTGCTGCGCCCCCTGCACAAAGGCCTCTTTCAGGGCATCATTGGCGTGCCAGCCACATTCGATCAGGGCGATTTTACAACCGGTGGCTTTGGCGGCCGCCTCTAGGGCCTGATACATTTGCCATGGATGCGCTTTGGCGTGAAAGCTCAGCCGGCCCATGAACAAAACCGCCACCTCATCCTGCGCCAACCCAATCGCCAGCCGCGCCGCCTGCCGCGCCGCGGGACCAAATTCAAAATCAGCTGTATGTATGCCCAATGGAATGACAGGCATTTGTGGCAGAACCTGTTTCGATGCCCCCAAACGCGCCTGCAAAAACCCCATTTCCCGATCCAGCAAAGCCGTCACATTCGCCTTCACCGCATGGCTGGTGCAAATCAGCGCATCCCATGGCTGCACCGGGGTCGTCAGCAACCCAGTGATCGCATCCATCGCACGGGCCGAACTGGTGGTGTGCGTAATCCCGCACAGCGACCACGCCTGATCCCCCCAAAAGCTGCGCTGTTGGGCATGCGCCCCAATGCCTGGTCCGGGATGAAAGACCACCCCCGCCTGCGTCATTTTTCCCAAAGTCTGCGCCTGCACAGATTGCACCGGCTCCATGCGGCCAAACTGTTTTGCAGCCGCTGAAAACCCATCCAGATGCGCGGGGTTATCAAGTTGCACATAAAAACCATTCGTTTTGATATGCTGCAAAAGACCGCGCAAAAAGCTTTCCCCAGCCGCATTGCGCCCCATCAGCTTTGGACCGGAAATGCTGTAGGCCTCGGGGTGATAATACAGACCCACACCGGGTAAATTTGACTTTGACATGGGAAATTCACCTTCTACGAAACCACACAACAGGACCTTATCCGAAGTCCCGGAATTGGCAAGCATCGTATGTTTGGAAGGTTTTGGTGGAGCCTAGGGGGATCGAACCCCTGACCTCTACAATGCCATTGTAGCGCTCTCCCAGCTGAGCTAAGGCCCCGTAACCATGGATCGTTATCTATGCAAAGCGGCGGGCGGGTTCA
>JALQTR010000170.1 GCA_023260835.1 Paracoccaceae bacterium | reverse complement strand
TAATGTTCGCACCGTCATATTTAACGCTTTCGCCGCATCCTGCAGCTGGGCATCGCTCCATTTGGTCCCATAAATATAGGCCCGAACACGCAAACTGTGGCTATGCGCGCGCGAAGCTGTAAAAATCCAATCCAGCGGGGCGCGTTCCAAAAACTGTGCTGCGTCAGCGGTACTGCGCGCCAAAGGGGGCGTGAAATCATTGGGATTAAACGCAATGCTGGTCTGTGCGGCATTGAATTCGACAGGGCATGGAAAAACCACGGCATAATCAGATGCGTATGGTGGTTTATCAAAGGCAAAGCGGACCGAAACAACCGGCGTTTCCACCCCGCCCAGCCAGGACAAAAGCCCATGTGCCAGTTTCAGAATTAACATATGCCCAAATCGCTGTGGCGTGATGTCCGTTTCGGTGGCGTGTAATGATAGCGTGATTTGGTTGGGCTGCGTTTCAAGATGCAGCTGGAAATCATCCAACAACAGGTTCCAAAAAGTTGTGAACCGATACAGGGCCGAGGTTTGGCTGCCGGCATCGCGCAGAACACTGACCAAATGTTGCAGGGCGCGTGGACGGATTGGGCGGCTCCACAATCCCATCATTTCATCGCCGGTTTCGACCACAGCGTATTGATAAAGGGTCGTCAGCGCAGTCAAAGTAATGCGCTGCCCTGCCCCAGTTTGCACACCCGATCGCTTCAACAACGATGCCAAAGTGGGGGCAGAACACCTGTTTGACAGGGCCGTCAGCCAATCATCAATAAATGCAGATGATACCGTTGTTAATGAAACCGGGTCTTGCACCCCTACCCCCCCACTTGGCGTGATCCGATAGGATTTTGGCAAAAAATGCCCTTTTTCACAAGGTTGAAAACGCTTATGTGACACGAAACAATAGCCGCACATGGGGATATCACATGACTTACCAGCCGCCTGTTCAGGATTTAATGTTTTGCATTGAACATCTATCCCATTGGGATCAGGTGTCTAAATTGGACAAATACGCTGATTTCGACCTAACAGATATGGAAGCCGTGCTGGACGGCTATGCGCGGTTCTGCGCGGAACAGATCGCGCCAATGTCCTATGAATGGGATAATTCGGGCGCCAAATTCGACAATGGCAAGGTCAAACTGCCGCAAGCGCATAAAGATGCCTATGCACAATTCGTTGACATGGGATGGCAGTCAATTGCGCACCCGGCTGAATTTGGTGGCATGGGGCTGCCTCGCTGTGTCGGCGCCGCATCGGTCGAGGTTCTGAATGCCGCGGACATGAGCTTTGGTCTTTGTCCCCTGCTGACCGATGGCGCAATCGAGGCTTTGATGCTGACAGGATCGGACGAACAAAAAGCCACCTATCTTGAAAACCTGATTTCAGGGCGCTGGTCCGGCACAATGAACCTGACCGAACCCCAAGCCGGCAGTGATTTGGGGCGCGTTGCAACCAAAGCCACCAACCGCGGCGATGGCACATACGGAATCACAGGCACCAAAATCTATATCACCTATGGTGCGCACGATCTGACCGAAAACATTATTCATTTGGTGCTGGCGCGCACACCAGATGCCCCCGCCGGCCCCAAAGGGTTAAGCCTGTTTATTGTTCCACAAAAAATGGTGAATGCAGATGGATCTTTGGGCGCAGAAAACACTGTGAACTGCGGCAGCATTGAACACAAATTGGGGGTGCGCGCCAGCCCGACAGCCGTTTTGAATTACGCCGATGCAACAGGTTTCTTGATCGGCGAAGAAAACCGAGGGCTGGAATATATGTTCATCATGATGAACGCCGCGCGCTTTGCGGTTGGGGTTCAGGGGATTTCAACAGCCGACCGCGCCTATCAGCGCGCGCTGGCCTATGCCCGTGATCGCGTTCAAAGCCGTCCGGTCAATGGATCATCGAAAGATGCCGCTCCCATCATCGAACACCCCGATGTGCGGCGGATGCTGCTGCGGATGCGGGCCCTGTCTGAAGGCGGGCGCGCCTTGGCCGCCACAACGGCGGGTTTGTTGGATATTGCCCATGAAACCCATGATAAAAACGCCCTGATGCTGGCGGAGTTTATGGTTCCGCTGATCAAGGGATTTTGCACCGAACGTGCGGTCGAGGTGGCATCCCTGGGTGTGCAAATCCACGGCGGCATGGGCTTCATTGAAGAAACCGGCGCGGCGCAGCATTATCGCGATGCGCGGATTTTGCCAATTTATGAAGGCACAACCGCAATTCAGGCAAATGATCTTTTGGGCCGCAAAGTAATGCGCGATACGGGTGAAACGGCCCGTCAATTTGCAGCGCAAATCGCCGCGACCGAAGCAGCACTTGCCGCGGGTGACGCCACCGCACAGGCCATTGGTGCCGCTTTGGCATCAGCACGCCGCTCGTTCGAGGCAGCGTTGGATTACATGATCGAACACAGCCGAAGTGATATTGATGCGGCCTTCGCCGGATCCGTTCCGTTTTTGATGTTGACAGGCACTTTAGCCGCCGGATGGCAGCTGGGCAAAAGCGCTCTGGCCGCGCAAACCGCATTATCCGCGGGTCGAAACGTGCCATTCATGACGCAAAAATTGGCGACAGCGCTGTTTTATGCGCAGCATATCCTGCCCGAATGCGCAGCAGAAGAGGCCCGCATCATCCACGGCGCAAGCTCGCTTTTGGCGGCCGCCTTCCCTGAATAATGCAACCCAAAGGACATACACAATGAACGATGTTGTAAACCCAGCAAGCTATGAAAACCTTGCCATCGAAGCACAGGAAAACGGTCTTTATGTTGTTACATTGAACCGTCCCAGCAAACGCAACGCGTTGGACGTCACAACGATCGAAGAACTGATCCGTTTTTTCAGTGGCGCCCGCATGGCAGGCGTGCGGGCCGTGGTTTTAACTGGCGCAGGGGATCACTTCTGCGCAGGGCTGGATTTGGTCGAACATTGGAAGGCCGACCGCAGCCCCGATGATTTCATGCATGTCTGCCTGCGCTGGCATGAAGCCTTCAACAAAATGGAATATGGCGGCGTGCCAATCATTGCGGCCCTGAAAGGTGCGGTTGTTGGCGGCGGGTTAGAGCTGGCAAGTGCGGCCCATGTGCGGGTGATTGATCCCGGCACCTATTTCGCCCTGCCCGAAGGGCAGCGCGGCATCTTCACCGGTGGCGGCGCCACCATTCGGGTGTCAGACATGATCGGAAAATACCGGATGATCGACATGATCCTGACCGGCCGTGTCTATCAAGGGCAAGAGGCCGTGGATCTGGGCCTGGCCCAATACATCACCGAAGACGGCGGCAGCTTTGATAAGGCGATGGAGATTGCTCAGAAAGTGGCGCAGAACCTGCCATTGACCAACTTTGCCATTTGTTCCGCGGTCAGCCACATGAACAATATGTCTGGTATGGATGCGGCCTATGCCGAAGCCTTTGTTGGTGGGATCGTGAACACGCAGCCCGCCGCCCGCGAACGGCTTGAAGCCTTTGCCAATAAAACAGCGGCCCGCGTGCGGCCCAATAGCTGATCAAGTTACAGGCTCGGCCCTGTCCGCGCAGGGCCCAGCTACACCAAATAATTGGCAAAATCTGCATACGTATTTTAACGATTAAAACCAAAACCGACATCACGGCCCTGTTTGATTTGATCCACGCCGTATTTAGGGCGTCATGTTTAATGACTACAAATCCCAAAACAAAGACTGTATAAACCCCAGGTGGGGCACGACATTGTGGGGGAAATATGGCCAGAACTAATCTCATTCTTGCGCTTTGCACTTGCGCCGGGGCGGTCCCTGGTTTCGGAATTGCGCAAGAAGGGTTTTTGCAAAAGCTGTCGCCCACATCCGAGGGGGCGATTAAATTCGGCCTGTTTTATGACAGTGTTGAACAAGGCACTGTCAGCGTCGCCTATGATCAAAAAGAAATTTTCGGAACCGATGATCATTTCATACTTGAGGCCGCCCGCAGCGCCCACAGTACAGCGGTGAGTGTCTCATCCGAAGATGCCGATATTTTTGAATCCATCTGGTCCCGCAGGTTTTCATTCGCGTCAAAAACCTATGACGCCAACAGCAGTATTTTGCGCGATTTTGAATTCGGATCACAGGATTTCGGCCTGTCCTTTTCCCGACCTGTTGCTCAAAATATAACAGTGACAATCAGCGCAGGCCTCAGCAAATTGGATTTTTCCGACAGCGCGGATTTACCCCTGTCCTATATGAACAGCAATGTTCTGCAAAACGACGAAATCCGGACAGTTTTTGGCAAATTTTCTGCCAAATTTGTCACGCTGCAGGGCGAAACCCTGCCCATGTCAGGCTCTGCCCTCTTTGCCAGCGCGGAAATTGGCCGGGCCAGCGACATCGACTATTTACTGACACGCGTTGCAGCGGAACATTTCATTCCCTTTAAGGATCGTTTTTTCACGCGGCTGCGCATGGGGGCCAGCGCAGGGTTTGCCCAAGGTGACGAATTTCCGTTTAATAAGAACAGCTTTGCGGGCGGCGCCGGCAGTGTTCGTGGGTATACGGCAAACAGCCTTGGCCCATTCTCGCAACTTGAAAACACGGGCACGGACGCTGCCGTTGGCGGGCGATATGCCCTGACAACAGCGGTGGAATTTGGCATGGTATTCGGCCCGGAAAAATCGGTGGCCGCCTTTGTCTTTTTGGATGCGGGCAACGCCAGTGACGCAAAATCCGACCTGAAGCCATCCAATTTGGCAAAATCACGCGGCATAGGCCTGCGCTGGCAATCCCCATTGGGACCGTTGGAAATGTCCTATGCACAGGCAATATCGCCCAGCAACCCCAATCTGACGGACGAAGTTCAGCTGTCATTTGGGCGCGTATTTTAACCCTTTAAAAACGCAAAAACCGCCACAGCACTCTGCGGCGGTTTTGTTGAATAGGCCCGTTTTTATTGAATTGGCGCGGTTGCTTCCTCTTTGGCGGCGGCGGCCAAGGCATTGCCCCTTTTCATCAGGGTGCCGCTGTTCAAACCGGATCGGTTTTTGAAACGGCTTGAGCCCTGGGTAACGGGGGTTCTGACGCCGGGGGTGCGCAAAACCATATGGGCTCTTGGGGCGATTGGGATTTTGTTGATCCTGCGACAATGGGACCAATTTTGGGCCACATTCCTGCATTTCCTCAGCCTTGAGGGAGCGGTCTATTATGGGATCACCTTATTGGGGTTAAAAACACTGCATGAATTGGGGCATGCGTTTACCGCAAGCCGCTTGGGTGTGCGGGTTTCATCTATTGGCATTGCGTTTTTGGTGATGTTTCCAGTGTTTTATACGGACACGACAGATGCATGGCGGCTACAAGACAATCGCGCGTGGTTAAGGATCGTTCTTGCAGGGGTTTTGACCGAACTACACATTGCCCTGATCGCAGGGTTTTTGTGGAATTTCATGCCCGATGGTCCTTTGCGCAGCGTTATGTTTTTCGTGGCCACAACCAGTTGGCTGACGTCTTTGGCGGTGAACATCAGCCCCTTTATGCGTTTTGATGGGTATTATGCGTTATCGGACTGGTTGAATATCGAAAATTTGCAACCGCGTGCCTTTGCCTTGGCCAAATGGAAATTACGGGAAATCATATTTGGGTTTGACCTGCCACCACCTGAACGGTTCAGCCCATCCCGCCAAAAGGTGCTGATTTTATATGCATGGGGCACATGGATTTATCGGTTCTTCCTATTTCTTGGGATCGCTGTTTTGGTCTATTTTTTTGCATTCAAGCTTTTGGGGATTTTCCTGTTTGCTGTTGAAATCATTTGGTTTGTGCTTAAGCCAATTTGGGCTGAATTCAGAATTTGGTGGGGATTAAA
>JALQTR010000160.1 GCA_023260835.1 Paracoccaceae bacterium | reverse complement strand
CCGCCATGATTTGGGCTTCAGCGGCGCCTTCCAGATCAGCAAGGCCGGCAAAACCCCCAGAAACCCAATCGAAGTCACCATCGACAGAGTAATCAAATGCCGCGTTTCCGCCACAGTGGTCAGGAAAATCGTTCCGATCATATCGCGGTCAATCAGCACCCCGAATTGCGTGGCATAATAATTCGCCCCCGCCGCTGTCATCACCAGCAAAATCAGCGCCGGCTTTTGCAGCCGCCATGGGCCCAGCAGTTCCAAGGTGAACAACGTCAGCGCCCAAACCGCCAATGCCAACCCCGCGGGCGTCAGCACCATATCAGGGAAAATCCGCCACAGCTGTGCCCAAAACCCAGAATTCAGCAGCAGCATGATATAGCTGGCTGTGATTAGGTTCAAAACAGTCGGCGAAATGGGTTTGATAAATTTGGCAAACATATGTTCAGGCCTTAAAACAAAGATACTTGGACGCAGCTTTACGCGCTATGGTCTGCATCATCAAGCAACCCATCGCATAAACAGGCGAAAAACAGCCCATCCTTAGGGGTAGATTGTGATCGGGGTGCCGGTTTTGATGCGGGCGAACAGCTCTTCGATGTGGCGGTCTTTCATCGCAATGCAGCCTGCGGTCCAATCACGCCCACCAAAATACCGCACCTTCCAATCGCGCGATTGCCCGTGGATAAAGATATCCCCCCCCGGGCTGCGTTTTTTGGATTTGGCAAAGGCACGATCTGCCCCGTTGGGGTATGAAATCCCCAGCGACAAATGAAACGCACTGTTTGGATTGCGCCGGTCGATCACATAACGCCCTTCGGGGGTTTTTCCGTCGCCTTCAAATTGTTTATGTCCTTTGGGCGCAAATCCCAACCCGATGGGATAGGTTTTGATCACCCGATTTTCATGCAGCAAATGCAATTTGCGATCCGCCTTGTAAACGATGATCGATGTCACCGGCAAATCCGCCTGTGTTGATGCAACCGACGGCCCAGCCACCAGTTGCGCCAAGCTTATGACCAGTAAAAACAAATATCGCGCCAGCATCATACCCTCGGCCAGAATTGATTTGATCTTTATCTATCAGCTTCGCTGCAGCTGCGCCACCAATTCCACATGCGCTGCGCCGCGAAATTGATCGACCGGTTGCACATGGGACAACTGAAACCCGACCTTGATCAGCGCCGCGCAATCGCGGGCGAATGTGACCGGGTTACACGAGACATAGGCCAGACACCCCAAATCGCTTTGCGCAATTTGCGCAACCTGCGCGGCGGCCCCTGCGCGCGGGGGATCAATCACCGCGGCGTCAAAGGCATTGAGTTCATCGGCCCGCAGCGGGTCGCGAAACAGATCACGCACCCGCGCCTGCACATTGCGCAGCCCCTTGGCATGGCGCCAGCCATGATCAAGGGCTGCGATCATCGCCGCATCGCCTTCAAAGGCCTGCACCGCACTGCTTTGGGCCAGCGGCAGGGCAAAGGTGCCACAGCCGGCGAATAAATCCACCACGCTTTGCGCGCCTTTTGTGATCTCCAGCACCCGCTGCACCAAAACATCCTGCCCGTGCTGGGTCGCCTGCAAAAACGCACCAGGCGGGGGGGTGACGTCCGCGCGCCCCATGGTTTGAACGGGTGCGTGGTTTGTGGCGATCACTTCATCCATGCCATCATCCGCCCAAGTCAGGCGCGCATAGTTCTGGGCATGCACCAAGCTGGCCAAATCCGCGCGCAATGGACCATCAAGCGGCTTGCCGCCCCGCACCAGAATGTCCAATCCGGCATCACTTTGGGTGATCGCAACCGACAATTCCGCCTTGCGGCTGCCACCCAGACGCGCCAATTCGGTCAGCCCCGGCAGGGCGGCCTGAATATCGGGGTGCATAACAGGGCAATCCTCGATCGGGACAATCTGATCCGATGCGCGGGCATGAAACCCAATCATCGCCCCCTTTTTGCCGCGGCGCACGGAAACGCTTGCGCGGCGGCGCGATCGCATGGGCGATGTCAACGTGGGGGCGACATCGGCCTCGATCCCTTGGGCTGTCAGGGCCGCGACAATCACACCGCGTTTCCAATCGGCGACAAAACCATCAGATGCATGGGCCAGCTGGCAGCCACCACAGCTGCTGTAGTGGCGGCAATAGGGGCGCACACGCTCTGGCGCAGGGGTGTCGATGCGCATATCCGTCAGCTGATCGCCGTCCAAAACGCCGCTGACCACCTCGCCGGGCAGCGCACGGGGCGCAAACACCGGCCCATCGGCAATGCCATCACCCAGATGCCCCAGACGGGCAATCGTTACGGTTTGGCGCATGGATCACATATCCTCGGCAAAGGCGGTGGCCATATGGGCCTCGCCCCGGTCACGGGCCAGTTTGATCTGTTTTTGCCGTTCGCGAAACCGCATTTTATCGTCTTCGCTGGTTTCATGGATGCAGTGATGGCAGCTGACGCCCTGTTCAAATTCCGCCCGCGCGCGGTCTTCGGGCAGGATCGGACGACGGCAGGCGTGGCACAGGATATGCGGCCCTTCGGTCAATCCATGCCCCACAGAGACGCGGCCATCGAAAACAAAACATTCGCCTTCCCAGGTGCTGTCGGTCGCGGGGACCTCTTCAAGGTATTTCAGGATGCCGCCTTTCAGGTGGTACACCTCTGGCACGCCTTGGGCGAGCAAGAAATTCGTCGATTTTTCACAGCGGATGCCACCTGTGCAGAACATGGCAACCCGTTTGTTGTGAAAGCGGTCTTTATTTTCTTCCCACCACGCCGGGAATTCGCGGAAGGTTTTGGTTTTGGGATCAATCGCACCTTCAAAGGTGCCAATCTCGACCTCGTAATCATTGCGGGTGTCGATGGTCACCACATCAGGCGCGGTGATCAGCGCGTTCCAATCTTTGGGGTCCACATAATGTCCAACCCGCGCGCGCGGATCGACATCGGGTTGGCCCATGGTCACAATTTCCTTTTTCAGCTTCACCTTCATGCGCGGAAAAGGCTGGGCGCTGGCGGTGCTTTCTTTATGCTCCAGATCTGCGCAGCCGGGCAGCGCACGCAGATGCGCCAGCACCGCATCAATCCCCGCGCGCGATCCTGCGATGGTGCCATTCACCCCTTCACGCGCCAAAAGCAAGCTGCCTGTGATTTTGTGGTGCAAACACAGGCTGAGCAGTGCCGGCCGCAAAGCCGCAGGGTTTTCAAACTGAGTGAAATGATAAAGGGCAGCAACGGTATACATGGGCGTCCAACTTCGATCCAAAGGTGATAATTCCCCCCCTGTTACGCCTTTTATCCGGCCATTGCCAGAGCCAGCGCAGGGGGCGCGACGATCTGCGCGCGCGCCCTGCTGCACGTTTTTGACTTTGCACCACAGGATGTGATGGCGTAGATGCAAAGAAACCGGACCAAAATGGGGGATAGGCGCGTGGATCTGGCAACACGGGTTTGGAATCATAAATGGAAGATCGATCCCATCGTGCGATCCCTGATCGACACGGATTTTTATAAATTGCTGATGTGCCAATCAGTGTTTCGCAATCATCCCAAAACGCGTGTCACCTTTTCGTTGATCAACCGCAGCACAGATGTGCGACTGGCTGATTTGATTGATGAGGGCGAATTGCGTGAACAGCTGGATCATGTGCAATCCCTGCGCCTGAGCCGCGGGGAAAGCACCTGGCTGCGCGGCAACACATTTTACGGCAAGCGCCAGATGTTTCGCCCCGATTTCATGGAATGGTTTGAAAACCTGACCCTGCCGCCCTACCACTTGACGCGCAAGGACGGCCAGTATGAGCTGTCCTTCGAAGGCACCTGGCCCGAGGTCATGTTGTGGGAAATCCCCGCCCTGTCGGTGCTGATGGAGCTGCGATCCCGCGCCGTTTTGCACAGTTTGGGGAAATTTGAACTGCAGGTCCTCTATGCGCGGGCGATGACCAAATTATGGGGCAAAATCGAAACGCTGCGGGATATTCCAGGGCTGCGGCTGGCGGATTTCGGCACCCGCCGCCGGCATGGTTTTTTATGGCAAGATTGGTGCGTGCAGGCGATGATGGAGGGGCTGGGCGATAAATTCATCGGCACCTCGAACTGCCGCATCGCCATGAAACGCGATATCGAGGCAATCGGCACCAATGCGCATGAATTGCCCATGGTCTATGCCGCGCTGGCGCGCGATGATGCCGCACTGCGCGCTGCGCCCTATGACGTTCTGCGCGATTGGCATGAAGAACATGACGGCAATCTGCGCATCATCCTGCCCGATACATTCGGCACCCAAGGGTTTCTATCCGGCGCCCCCGATTGGCTGGCCCAATGGACCGGCATGCGTATCGACAGCGGCGATCCGTTCGATGGCGCCCGACGCGCCATTGCCTGGTGGCAAGACCGCGGCGAAGACCCGCGCCAAAAGCTGCTGATTTTTTCCGATGGGCTGGATGTGCCGATGATCCAATCGCTGTCATCCGAATTTGCGGGACAGGCGAAATTGTCCTTTGGTTGGGGCACGAACCTGACCAATGATTTTCGTGGGCTTGTGGATGGGGATGCTTTGGCGCCCTTCTCGCTGGTGTGCAAAGCGGTCAGCGCGGATGGGCATCCAACCGTGAAATTGTCTGACAACCCCAATAAGGCCATGGGGCCTGCTGATGAAATCGCCCGTTATAAACGGGTGTTCGGCGTGGGCGCACAGCAGGCGATGGATGTTTTCGTGTGATATGTCCGACGCCCTTCGCATCAATGATCAGATCAGCATCGCCCCGTGGGAGCTGAGCTGGGCCTTCATCCGCGCCTCT